>JADEWQ010000077.1 GCA_015207585.1 Pleurocapsales cyanobacterium LEGE 06147
GATATTAACTTCTTAACCTACAACACATGGAGGACAAAATATGCCAATTAATTCCTGCCCTCCGTTTCCTCCCTTCGCCAAGCTGAGTACAGCTATGGCGAGGGTCTCCACGGAGGCGGAGAGATGACAAGGTATTGATTTAGAAAATTAAATAAATCGCTTACAATCGTATAGGAGAATTTTGAGGAATTATGATCAAACTGCGTTTAAAACGTTTTGGAAAGAAAAGAGAAGTTAGTTATCGTATCGTAGCGACCGATAGTAGAAATCGCAGAGACGGTCGTCCCTTGGAAGAATTAGGTTTTTACAATCCAAGAACCGATGAAACGAGATTAAACGTACCAGCAATCGTCAAACGTCTACAAGATGGGGCACAGCCCACAGATACAGTACGTCACATTCTCAACAAAGCCAAAGTATTCGAACAACTACATGCCTAGGAAGACAGACTTGTCTGCTCAAGCCCAAAACACCAGTCCAGATTATATTGGGCTGGTAGAATTCCTCATAGAACCTTTTTTGGATAATTCTGACTCGTTGCATGTTGATTGCGAAGAACTAAACCAAAAAAAGCGAGTCTGGCTGCGGGTGGCATTCGATAGTACAGAAAAGGGTAAAGTTTTTGGTCGTGGCGGTCGTAATATCCAAGCTATCAGGACAGTTTTGAATACTGCTGCTACCATTGTGGGTCAATCGGTCTATTTAGAAATTTACAACAGCGATAACGGGCTTAAAGCTAATCCTCTATCGACGCAAAAGCAAAAACCGATTGCCAGCAAAAAACCAAAAATTAGTAAAAATCAAAATAGTAGAAGTCGTTTTCGCCGTTCTCGCAAACCTAACGAGTATTGACTCTTACTTCACTTAACTCGGCTGCCAGTGCGATGGCAGCTTTCATACTATTAGCATTAGCTACGCCTTGACCAGCAATATCAAATGCCGTTCCATGATCGGGAGAAGTACGGATAAATGGTAATCCGATTGTAGTATTAATTGCACGCTCGAATGCCATTAACTTTATGGGAATTAAACCCTGATCGTGATACAAAGCTAGATAAGCATCGGCAGCTTCGAGTCGATTCGCTTTAGCTGAGTTGCCATACCAAGCTTGACCGGGTTTGACCCACATCGTATCTGGCGGAACCAGTCCAATTAACTCTACTTGGGGACGCTTTTTTTGTTCCTGCTGCAACCAAGCAGCTAACCATTCTTGCTCTTCCGTCCCCAGTTGTCCTGCTTCCCCACTATGAGGATTTAATCCAGCAATAACAATCTTGGGTTCTTTAAGGCCAAAATCTTGGTTCAAGCAATTTATTAGTAAATCTAGTTTGAGGGACATTAACTGAGGATTGAGAGTCTGAGGCACCTGGGCTAAAGGGATGTGAGTAGTAGCTAAAAGAGTGCGTAATGTCCAATCGGTATAGGGCGATCGCGCCACGAATAACATCCCAAATCGTTCTACTCCAGCCTTTTGTGCCAAAACTTCCGTTTGTCCGGGATAATCGTACCCGGCAGCTTTCCAAAGAGATTTCGCAATCGGTGCGGTAACGATTCCTTGAAATTTTTCGCTTAAAGTCAAAGCGATCGCTGCTTCTAAATAAGCAAAACTAGCGGCACCAGTCTCGGCGTTTCCCTGCCCAAAAGTAATGGGAGACTCTAAGGGCAGATCGAGAATCGATAGTGTTTCTGGATTAGCTAGCGCTTTTTCTTCTAAATTACAATTCTGCCTTAGATGTTGATAGGTAGTTTCTAGTAAAAAACGACTGCCCACAATGGTTAGATCGCATCCTTGGGTGACAGAGGAGTCTGCTAAAGCTTTTAGGATAATTTCCGGTCCGATTCCGGCAGGATCGCCAAGAGTAATGGCTAAATGAGGACGTTGGTACATCATCAACAGCTGAGTACGTCACTGTTTTACAATATCAATAATGACTTAGAATCAGTTGATTGAAGGAGGCAATTTTCCTTTGAAAGCGCTAGGCTTAGGTCTAGGCGCTCGCCAATCCTCGAAAACCCAAGTCATTGAATAGATATTCATATAAACAATAAGGAGAAACAGACATGAGCGCAGAAAGTATGCTATTTAACGGGGCAATATTATCGATTGTGTTGACTCTGGTAGGCCTAGCTTTGGGCTTTTTATTATTAAAAATTCAGGGTGGAGAAGAAAGCGGTCTTTAAAAATATTTTCTCTTTTGTAGACCGACAAAACGGTTACAGTCAAGAAGCCAGTAGTCAGTAGGGACGTTCCATGGAACGTCCGTACAGGAGTCAGGAGTTAGTTCTCAACTGGTGACTGATGACTGGTGACTGTTCCCTAATACCTAAAACCTAATTTTTATGCCTTCAGACACTCCTGCAATCGAATTTTTCCAAGGTGTTTCCGAAGAATTAAGCAATGTTAGCTTGCGACGCAACAAAAATACTGGACTTCGCAGTGTTCTTTTGATTTTTGAGTCGCTCAATGCTCTCAATAAATTTAATAGTTTTACCAAAGGTCCATCTAAAAATTTACGATTTAGCGATTCAGAAGGGGATATCACGGTTCAACCTTCTTCGGTTAAGTTTATTTTTGGTGGTGATGAAGGAGACGAACTCAGACGAGTTGAGTGTAGGTTTGATATTGAACGAGAAGACCACTGGGAAAGATTTATGCGTTTTATGAATCGTTATGCAGAAGCAAACGATATGGAATACGGGGAAAGATAAAAAATAAACCGTAAAAATTTAAAATTAAGTAGAAAAATAGCATTTTTAAGCATGAAAGTAGCAATTACTGGAGCAACAGGATTTGTTGGCACTCGTCTAATTGAAAAACTCCACTCTCAAGAACATCAAATTATAGTTTTTACTCGCAATAGCACTAAAGCAAAAAAATTATTTCCTAATTCAGCTTTTCCTAACTTAGAAGCAATAGAATATAAACCCAAAGAATCTGGAGATTGGCAAAAAGCTATCTCTGGCTGCGATGGAGTAATAAATTTGGCAGGCGAACCCATTTCCGAACGCTGGACACCACAGCATAAAAGAGAAATTATGGAAAGTCGCCAACTGGGAACGCGGAAAATTGTCGAAGCCATTAAACAAGCAGAATCTAAGCCCAAAGTGCTAATTAACAGTTCGGCGATCGGTTACTATGGCACTAGCGAAACTGCTACTTTTGACGAAAGCAGTTCTTCAGGTAACGATTTTCTCGCTCAAGTCTGTCAACAATGGGAAGCCGAGGCAGAGAAGGTCAAAGAAGCAGGCGTGCGCTTAGTTATTATTCGCACTGGAATCGTTCTCGGTAATGGAGGTGCGCTGGGCAAAATGATCGGTCCGTTTAAAATGTTTGCAGGAGGACCAATTGGTAGCGGTCGTCAGTGGTTTTCTTGGATTCACCGCGACGATTTGGTTAATTTAATTATTGAAGCCCTCAAGCGATCGGATATGGAAGGTGTTTATAATGCCACGGCACCCAATCCCGTAAAAATGGCTCAATTTTGCCAGACTTTAGGGGAAGTAATGCATCGTCCTTCTTGGTTACCCGTTCCCGAGTTTGCGTTGGAATTGCTTTTAGGAGATGGAGCTAAAGTAGTCTTAGAAGGTCAGCAAGTATTGCCAAAAAAAACTCAATCGGCTGGCTTTCAATATCAATACCCTACTTTAAAACCAGCACTAACTGAAATTCTTTCTTAGGCTTAGAAATAAAAGCTATTAGCTAGTATTTAAATGGAATGTTAGACCCAAATTAGCTAAAAGCTAATTAATAAATATAATCTTGCCGTAAATTAAACGGAGATGGAGCTGTGGCAGAAAAGAAACGCTCCCAATGGGATATTAGTAGATTTTGGCAAACCTTAACTTATTTTGAGGTAATCCCTCTAATTAGTAATTTACAGAAGCTATTTACAAGTCACCGCACAACAGCAGCCAATATAGAGAAACAAGCAAATATGAAAACAATTTTAGTAATCGGTGCGACTGGCGGTGTCGGAAAACGAGTAGTACGCTGTCTTCTAGAGCATAATTATCAAGTACGCGGCTTAGTAAGAGACAGTGAAAAAGCCAGGAACATGTTGGGAGAAAAGGTGGAATTATATGAAGCCGACATTACTATCCCAGAAACCCTAACTTCTCAAATGATGGATAAGATTTCTGCGGTAATCTGTTGCAGCGGAGTTCGAGTTCAACCTGTCGAAGACGATACTCCAAATCGAGAAAAATATTATCAGGGCATAAAATTTTATATGCCAGAAGTAGTCGATAGTCCTGAAATGGTAGATTACCAAGGCATTCAAAATGTAATTAAAGTCGTTAAGAAATATCTTAGCTCGGGGGAAAAACTGCTATTTGATTTTACTAACCCTTCCGCAGACATAAAAGAAACCTGGGGGGCTGTAGATGACGTAGTAATGGGTGGCGTGAGTGAAAGCAGTATTCGTTTAGGAAGCGAGGGGGCAGTATTTTCTGGTAATGTATCTACTGCTAATTCTGGCGGCTTTGCCTCGGTTCGCACCCGTAATTTTGAGCCGCCTTGGGATTTATCTGACTATGAAGGAATTGAATTAAGAGTCCGAGGAGATGGTAAACGTTATAAATTTATCATTCGTTGTGAAGGCAGATGGGATGGAATTGGCTACTGCTACTCCTTCGATACCATACAAAATTGCTGGACGACGGTTCGGATTCCTTTTGCAGATTTAATTGGGGTATTTCGTGCCAAAACTGTTCCCGAAGCAGGGGCATTTGATGCCAGCAAAGTTTATTCGATGCAGTTAATGCTGAGTAAATTTGAATATGATGGGGTACTGAATCCACAATTTTCTCCTGGGTTATTTAGTTTGGAAATCCAATCGATTAAAGCTTATGGAGGCAAACCAACACCCGAGTTCGTGATGGTCAGTTCGGCAGGGGTAACTCGTCCGGGTCGTCCGGGAATTAATTTAGAAGAAGAACCGCCTGCAGTGAGAATGAATGACCAATTAGGAGGAATTCTCACCTGGAAGCTACGAGGAGAAGAAGCAGTTAGAAACAGCGGATTAACTTATACGATTGTGCGTCCCTGTGCTTTAACCGAACAACCAGGAAATAAAGTTCTCTACGCCGAACAGGGAGATAATCTTAGAGGTCAAGTCAGTAGAGAAGCGATCGCCGAACTTTGTGTTCGAGCAATTGAACTACCAGAAGCTGTCAATAAAACTTTTGAAGTCAGGGAAGAAGAGAAAGAAGGGACAATTGACTGGCAAAGCTTTTTTGCGAATTTAAAAGCGGATCGAACTACTTAAATTTATCCCTATCTCCGAGAGTCAATCCTATTTATAAGTATTTTTGTGTTTTTTCACTAAAGCGCATAATAATTTTTGCTTCTTCAATCCACTGTTTGACCATTTCTACCGGAGGACAAAGATCTTTTCTTTGCATCGTAGCTACTTGTAGCCGCATAATCTGACGGTGCAACCGGTGAAAAGGAGTCCGTGTTAACTGTCCAATAGAAGCAATACCAGAATGTAATAGCAATCCACAATACTCGTAGCCAACGCTAGGAATGCAAGCTAAGTCCGCTAAGGCTGTCCACTTGTTAATATACTTAATATTTAGTTGTAATTGATTGGCAAAGGCTTGTTTGGCTTGAGGCGTGTGGACTTTGGCAAGTAAATCCTTGGTGGTATCGATCCCACAATTTTTGAGTAAATCTTGTTCGGACTGATTTAATCCGGGTAGTTTATCTATAGACCAGTAGCAAAGTTGCATAAATAATCAAAAATTACGATTGATGTGAATTAAATTAATTTAGTAGTATCAGGGGTTTTAGGAACATACCCCGAACAGCAATTGCTGTTATTTTGACGAAATTCCTATTTTCAATTCCCGATCGACATAATACGTAAATTAGTAATTTAAAATAGCTATGCACATAGTTAGTAATTACAACTCATTACCTACTACCCTACAACATAGACGGCAAAAACTAACTGAGTTGGTGAAAACTCCAGTTATTTTGTGGTCTGGAGAATCTGTTGGACGCAATTTTCCAGCTAATCCCTTTCCTTTTCGCGCTAGCAGTCATTTTCTTTATTTTGCTGGTTTACCTCTAGAGAATGCTGCGATTCGTTTGGAGGAAGGCAAGCTGGAGTTATTTATGGATGATGCCCCTGCTGAGGCGACTCTCTGGCATGGAGAAATGCCGACAAGAGAAGAAATAGCAGCTGCTATGGGGGCCGATCGGGCTTATCCTTTGACCGAGTTGAGAGGGAAAACAGCTAATGCAGCTACAGTAGCAGTACAAAACTTTAAAACCTATCAGCAGCAATGTCAATTACTAAATCGCACTGTCGCCCTTGCTAATGCACCGGAAGGGATCGATTTGGTTTTGGCTAAAGCAATAATTACTTTGCGCTCGTGTCATGACAGCGAAGCTATAGCCGAGTTGCGTAAAGCTGCTGCAGTAGCCATAGCAGCCCATAAAGCAGGGATGAAAGCCACTTCCACTGCTAAGACGGAAGCCGAAGTAAGGGGAGCGATGGAAGGGATAATCATTGCCCATAACATGACTTGTGCTTATAGCAGTATCGTTACAGTACATGGGGAAGTTTTACACAACGAACACTATCACCATCCGTTGCAACTAGGCGATCTACTTTTAGCCGATGTAGGGGCGGAAACTGCTCTTGGTTGGGCTTCCGATATAACCAGAACTTGGCCTGTTTCTGGTAGATTTTCTCCCACTCAGAGAGATATCTACGATCTAGTTTTAGCCGCCCACGATGCTTGTATAGATAAAATACGTCCGGGGATAGAGTACAGAGATATTCATTTACTGGGGGCAACAGTAATTGCTGAAGGGTTAGTAAATTTAGGAATTTTAAAAGGTAATCCAGCAGATTTGGTGGAGATGGATGCCCATGCGCTGTTTTTCCCTCACGGCATCGGTCATTTATTAGGTTTAGATGTCCACGATCTGGAAGATTTGGGTGATTTGGCAGGCTATGAAGAGGGAAGAATAAGAAGCGATCGCTTTGGTTTGGGCTACCTTAGATTAGACCGTCCTCTTCGTGCGGGTATGTTAGTAACCATCGAACCTGGTTTTTATAAAGTTCCGGCTATTTTAAATCGTCCCGATTTTCGCAATAAGTATGGGAATGTAGTTAATTGGGAACGTTTAGCTCAATTTGCGGATGTACGAGGGATACGCATCGAGGATGATGTGTTAGTAACCGAATCGGGTACGGAAGTATTAACAGCCGATCTACCTAACAAGGCAGAAGAAATTGAAGGTTTATGTGGCGATCGCCAACACGCGATCGCTCGCGATAGATACATTTAAACCATGTCTAGATAGAGAAATGATTAAAGTTCACTCGTAGGGACAAAAGGCTGATTATCTATTCCCTGTTTCCTAACTTGAAGCAAGAAGTCTATTGGTTGACAAGTTTTACTTTAGCTGGTTGTGGAGGCAAAGATGGTTCTGACTGAAAATTGTAAAATAGCCAGATAAAGCTACTGCCAAAAATAGTAACTACTGCAATCAAAATTCCTGTCAGAAATCTCACTTGAGAACGAAGCTGTTGAATTTGCAAGTTACTTTGTTGCGGATCTAAAATTGAGTCAGCTTCAACTTCTACTGTTTGAGGAACTGGAATTTCTACTTTCTCAAAAGCAACTTTACCCATCAACCAATTAGTAATTAGTTGAGGGCAATTTTGCTTGAACCAATAATAGGCTATGATGCGAAAGGCTGGCTTAGACATCCTCGCAATGGCTTTCATAAATCGATTGAGGGGGCGAAAGGGAAATTTGTGGTTAATTAGGTTGACTGCGCCAATGTCGTAAAGACAATCTAAGACTATTTTGATAGTAACTTCTTCTCTGACTGCTAAATGTCGCAATAAAAGTAAAATATCATTTTCTCTTTCCAGAGCCATTTGCTCTTCTTTGGATGATTTTTGAGTCCGATCTGATTCCTTCAGCAATTTCGGCATAACCGTTTGGCAGATAGTTGTCTATTTTGAAATAAAGCTTGTATTTTTTCTAAGTTATAAATTTCTGTTTGACAAACCTTCTCTGAACTAATTCAGAGAAACAGGCAAGTAAATGTCCGACAGAAAAGTGATTAATGGAATATCATCATTGACAAATTCAAATTTGCTAAGCCTATTTAAAAATTACATCATTTTCTAGAGCGATCGCTCTTCAGTTTCAGTATTTTTCTACAATTTCTTGACGATCTCTAAGGAAACATTTTTATAGAGCACGCCGCGCACCTATTAAGTACCTGTGCAAAATTAATTTGACATTTGGTGAAGGTAGGCAAGAGGCAACAGAAAATATAACTAACTTAAAAAAAATATTTAGACGAAGAAATATTCGCTTTTTAAAAAAGAAAAGAGCGAGTTGCTCCTACCCGCTCTCCCAAATAAATCACGTAAATTGCGAGGTGATTAATCATGGTCGTCCTTCTTTGATAACTCTTTTTTGTCGGACTCGTGTGTGATCTCGGCTTTGCCTGAGCGCGATCGCTCTAATTTTTTTTGTCTAATGGTTATTTTCGATAATTTGTTGTGCCAAGGCGATCGCCTCTTCGGGACTATTGGCAAGCAAGATATTCTTTGGAGATAGATTGGAGAAAAATTTTTGACTGTCTGGATCTTGGGTTAATAAAATCGCTTTTTTGCCGTTTTTTAAGGCAAGGGCAACTTCTGAAGCCGTACCGATTCCCATACCGCAAGCAATTACTACATCCGAAGAAAGGACGTTAATGTTGTTGCGAGCATTGCCCAGATCGGTGAGGATGGCGATATCGACAGCTTCAGAAATCCCCTCAGTACTATCCGTAGGAAGAATGCCGACCGTTAAACCCCCAAAAGCTTTTGCTCCTCGACTTGCTGCATCCATTACCCCTGCCTTTCTACCTCCCGTCAGCAATACCCATTCTTTCTGAGCGATCCATCTACCCAGTTGATACGCATTATCCAAGTCAATAGAACTAACGCGATCGCCGGGTCCCATCACTCCCACAATGGTTTTGCGCATTTTTGTTAAGTAACTCGGTAAGAATAAACCAAACTATGTTACGAAATATAAACACGCTGGCAACCTTTACTAATGAACGCCAGTTGCTATAAGTTGGCAGAGCCGACGGCAGGCGCTTTATGCCGGGAAACCCTTTCGGCAATTCCTTCTGGGGGAAACCACGGGGTTTACAAGGGCGTGAATTGAATTCACGCCACAGCCCCTCCCCAAGATCGGACTGCCTCCCCAACGCACTGGAACCTATTGACAAAGGACAAATGACGACCTTCGCCAGTTAGCTTTATTTGTGTCGATCTATTTAATAAGTACGTCTGGCTGTAGCTATACGGGAGATGATACTGGTAAGTAGCACCAATACCACCAAAATAAAAGCAGCAGCCCAAGCTAATTCTTGCTGATTTTGAAAAGGTACGATCGCAAAATTATATACTAATACAGCTAAAGAAGCAGTAGGCTCGAATAAGAGATTATTCCAGTTAGGCCAATATTGAGTAAACAAAGCAGTAAAGAGTAGGGGGGCCGTTTCTCCGGCGGCACGAGCGACAGACAGAGTCACTCCGGTAATAATAGCTGGAACAGCCGCAGGCAATACTATTTGCAGTACTGTTTGATAGTCGTTGGCACCGACTCCAATCGAGGCTTGACGAACTTCTTGGGGGACGAGTTTTAATGCCTCATCCGTAGTACGGACGATGATCGGCAACATCAGAATCGCCAGGGCAAACCCTCCTGCCCAAGCCGAATACGATCTAGTTGTCAGAACTATTACACCGTAGGCAAATACGCCAATAATAATTGAAGGTACGCCGCTGAGCACGTTAGTCAAAAAACGAATCCAGTCAGCTAGCTTGCCTGTACTAAACTCTGAGAGATAAATACCTGCCATAATACCGATAGGCACGCTAATGAGCATCCCAATGCCAACCATGATCGCGGTGCCGAGAATGGCATTACCAAAACCTCCTCCTGGCACCATTGGTGGTGGTGGTAATTCTGTAAATACTTCAGGTCTGAGGGCGGCAATTCCTTTTCCTAATAAGTAGGCAAGAATAATTACTAACGGAATAATTGCCAAAATAGTAAATAGTCCGGCAATTCCCGACATAATTAGCCCAAACAGAGTACGGGGAGAAGTAGGATTGCGTCTTAAACTGGCAGAGTTAAAACTAGATTTTGCTGGGTCTTGAATAAATTCTGAAGCCATTTTTTAAAAAATTCGATTTAAGAAACTAATTGTTAGCTAATATCTAAATTCTCTGCAATCTGGTTACTAATAATTGCGCCAAAATGTTTACTATCAAGGTAATAATAAACAAAATTAAAGCAGCATATAATAATGCCGCAACTTGCAATCCACTGGCTTCGGCGAATTGGTTTGCTAGCAAAGAAGCAATAGTGTTAGAAGGGGCAAAAACCGAAGGATTAATTGTATTGGCGTTGCCGATCAGCATAGTCACCGCCATGGTTTCTCCCAAAGCGCGCCCTAATGCCAACATGATGCCACCAATAATTCCGGAAGAAGCAGCAGGAATGATTATTTTTAAAATTGCCTCCCAACGAGTTGCTCCCAATCCTACTGCTGCCTGACGTAGGTCTATCGGTACACTAGTAATAGCATCGCGAGAGATAGCTGCGATCGTCGGTAAAATCATCACTGACAGAATCAAGGCTGCAGGAAGCATTGCCGGTCCTCGCAGGGGTGTAAAGTCGCTGAGGAAAGGAATCAGCACAAAAATACCCCACAAGCCATAAACTACGCTGGGTACAGCCGCTAGTAGTTCCACTAAAAAAACAATAATTCTTTGGACTTTTGGCGGAAGATAATCTTCGCTGAGAAAAATTGCTACTCCCAGACCGATAGGAATAGAAATGAGCAGGGCAATGAAAGAACTAACGATAGTACCGTAAACTGCTGGTAAGATCCCAAATTGACTGTTTACAGGATTCCAGCTACTGGTCCACAAAAAACCAAGACCAAATTCAGATATAGCTGGCATTGCCTGAAAAGTCACTTGAGTGGTAATCCAGACAAAAACTCCGGCGATCGCCAAAGCAAATATTTTTGCTGCCCAGACAAAAGCTTTATCGAGATTTCTTTCAATTGCCGGACGTGGTTGAAGTCTTCGACTATTTGTATAACTTTGATCCACTTTTCCTATGAAATATTAATTTGTAGCTACGATCTTACTATTAGTTTATACAACAGTTTTGTTAAGCCTAAGTAAAGTAACTGCTCATCTAGTTTTTTTATTTAATTAGTGCTTGTTAGTCCTTGACAAAATAACCAAGATCGACGAAAAAAAATTAATGAGAAAAAATCGTATTTTCTGGTTTGTTGCTTTTGTTGGTCTGATTAGCGATCAACTGACCAAATATTTGATAGTCAAAAACTTTGAAGCGGTAGGCGATACTTTTCCCTTATGGTCAGATGTTTTTCACCTGACTTATGTAATCAATACGGGAGCAGCTTTTAGCTTTTTTCGAGATGGGGTTAATTGGCTGCGCTGGCTTTCTCTGGCAGTTAGTCTTGGTTTAATGGCTCTTGCTTGGTTCGGTTCTAAAATGAAACTAACAGAACAATTAGGTTATGGCTTCATTTTGGCAGGAGCCCTTGGTAATGGAATCGATCGTTTTTTATTTGGTTATGTCGTAGATTTTCTAGATTTTCGTCTAATTCAATTTCCGGTATTTAATTTAGCAGATATTTTTATTAATTTAGGTATTATATGTCTTTTAATAGCAACTTTTAGTCCTACTGTTGTTAAAAAGAAACGAAGATAAAAATAAAATTGATAATTGATAATTGATAATTGATAATTTTTCACTATTGTACGGGCGTTCGACAGAAGAGTGAAGCTGTCCGGCTAGAAAGTCCTTACTGTGCTCGATGACTGTTTCCTGTTACCTCATTTGCTCATCCTTTTGATAGATTCGTAGTCTTAGAGCTATGATTTTTATGCCTCGATCGGTTATCCTTTGTCAGAGAATCCTTATTCTAAAAGCAAAAATAACAATTTTTCTCGCTTTTGGATAAGCTAGTTAAGGATATCTAGCTGTGTGGGTGGCATAAAGAGAGGAGTCGATTGAGTAACTACCTGACTTTTGTAGAACGATTACAGGATTTAGCTGCAAAGCAGCCTCAGAAAACTGCTTTCACCTTCTTACAAGACGGCGAAACCGAATTAAATAGTCTTAGCTATTCTCAACTAGACGAACAAGCACGGGTGATCGCCGCTATTTTGCAAAGTTATAATGCTGAAGGTGAACGGGCATTATTACTATATCAGCCGGGATTAGAGTTCATTAGTGCCTTTCTTGGCTGTTTGTATGCAGGAGTGATTGCTGTTCCTGCCTATCCACCTCGTGCCAATCGTTCTATTTCTCGTCTCCTCACTATTGTTACAGATGCCCAAGCCAAATTTGCTCTAACCACTCAATCTCTTCAAGAAAAAATTGAAAGCAAATTCATCGAAAATGCCGCTACGGGTAATAGCGTTCGATTTATCCCTACCGACACCTTAAATATTCGCCTCAGTGCAGATTGGCACCAACCTCATTTAACTACAGATACCTTAGCCTTTTTGCAATACACCAGCGGTTCGACGGGTGCGCCGAAAGGAGTGATGGTCAGCCACGCTAATATACTTGCTAACTCCATCTCGATCAATCGCTGTTTTGGGGATACTCCCGAAAGTAAAGGAGTATCGTGGTTACCTCCCTACCACGACATGGGACTTATCGGCGGTATTTTGCAGCCTATTTATCTGGGAGCTTTTATGGCACTGATGTCTCCAGTTACTTTTCTACAGCGTCCCTATTATTGGCTGAAGGCAATTTCCACTTATCGGGCTAGCACCAGTGGGGGACCAAATTTTGCCTATGACCTTTGTGTAAATCAGATAACCTCCGAACAAAGAGATACCCTCGACCTCAGTTGTTGGGAATTAGCTTTTACTGGAGCCGAACCAGTCCGCGCAGAAACAATTGAAAAGTTTGCCGAATATTTTCGTCCCTGTGGTTTTCGCAAAGCAGCCTTTTATCCCTGCTACGGGATGGCAGAATCTACTCTGCTAATTACGGGGGGAGTTAAACGAGCAGAACCGGTACTAAAATCTTTTGACAAGCTAGCTTTAGAGAACCATCGGGCGATCCCACCGACTGAAGCTGTGACAGCTACTACTCTTGTCGGTTGCGGACAAAATATTGAAGGACAAACCATTATTATCGCTAACCCAGAGACTCTAACACAATGTCGGGACGGCGAAATCGGCGAAATTTGGGTTGCCAGCGAAAGTGTTGCCCGAGGATATTGGAATAGAAAAGAACAAACAGAAGAAACCTTTAATGCTTACCTGACCGATACAGGTGAAGGGCCCTTTGTACGTACGGGAGATTTAGGCTTTTTAGAAGATGGGGAGTTATTTGTTACCGGTCGTCTGAAAGATTTAATTATTATTCGCGGACGCAATCATTATCCTCAAGATCTAGAATTAACCGTCGATAACTCTCACCCTGCTATCCGTTCCGCTTGTGGGGCAGCTTTTGCCGTAGAGGTAGATGGAGAAGAAAAACTAGTTATCGTTCAAGAAATTCAGCGCAGTTATCTCCGTAAATTGAATGCAGATGAAGTAATTGGTGCTATTCGTAAAGCTATTCGGCAACAGCACGAAATTCAACCCTATGCTGTAGTTTTACTCAAAACTGGTAGCGTGCCGAAAACATCTAGTGGCAAAATTCAGCGCCATGCTTGCAAAAAAAGATTTTTAGAGGGCAGTTTAGATTTGGTAGGCGAATGGAAATCGGCTAATGTCGGCACAAAAGAGCAAGAAATCCAAAATGGAACCGCCAGAAGTTTCTGGAATGCAACTTCGGGAGAACAACCAAAAAAGGAAAGTCTATTATCAGTCAATCATAATTCACGAAGTCCGAGCAGGTTTCGTCATAAGACAGCGGAACACCTCGAACCAAATAATAACCAGCAACAAAATATCCAGACTTGGATAGTTGAAAATCTAGCACTCCGTTTGGGCATATCTCCCCAGTCAATTGATGTAGAAGAACCCTTTGTTAACTACGGCTTGGATTCATTACAAGCCGTTCGTTTATCCACAGAATTAGAAGATTGGTTGGGAGTCAAATTATCCCCAACTCTCGCTTTTGATTACCCCACTATTGCCAGTTTAGCTAGCTATTTAGCGCAATTACAAAGCCAAGAAAAACACTCCCCATTACCCATTACCCATTCCTCACTACCCATTACCCATTCCTCAATCGCCATTGTCGGTATTGGCTGTCGCTTTCCTGGGGCAAAAAATCCCCAAGCTTTTTGGCAACTCTTGCGAGAGGGAAAAGATGCTATTACCAAAGTAAATGGTCGCTGGCAAGGAGAAGATTGGGGTGGATTTATTGAAGGTATAGACCAATTCGATCCTCAGTTTTTTGGTATTTCTCCTCGCGAAACCCAACAAATGGACCCCCAGCAAAGGTTATTGTTAGAAGTAAGTTGGGAAGCTTTAGAACAGGCAGGAATGTCCCCGGATAGTTTAGCTGGAAGTACGACGGGAGTTTTTGTTGGTATTAGCAGTAGCGACTATTCTCAGCTACAGATTGGTTCCGGAACAGAGATTGATGCCTATGCGGGGACGGGTAACGCTCATAGTATCGCGGCTAACCGCCTTTCCTATGTCTTGGATTTGCGGGGTCCTTCTCTAGCTATAGATACCGCTTGTTCATCTTCTTTAGTAGCCGTTCATCTAGCCTGTCAAAGTCTCAAACGTGGAGAATGCGATCGCGCGCTCGCTGCAGGAGTCAATCTGATGCTGTCCCCCGAGTTAACCCAGACTTTTTCTTTAGCTGGGATGATGGCAGCAGATGGTCGTTGTAAAACTTTTGATGCCAGTGCAGATGGTTATGTTAGAGGAGAAGGTTGTGGTGTGGTTATTCTCAAGCGTGTTGAAGACGCGATTCGAGATCGGGATTATCTTTTCGCCATCATTAAGGGTTCGGCAATTAATCAAGATGGAAAAAGTAACGGTTTAACTGCACCCAACGGACTCGCACAACAGGCAGTGATTCGTCAAGCATTAGCTGAGGCGGGGATACAACCAAATGCGATTAGCTATGTAGAAACTCACGGTACGGGAACGTCTTTGGGGGATCCAATCGAGGTTAATTCCCTCAAAACCATATTAATGGAGGGACGTAAGCAAGAGGACTATTGTTATTTGGGTTCGGTAAAAACTAATATCGGGCATTTAGAAGCAGCAGCAGGAATTGCTGGTTTGATCAAAACGGTTCTCTGCTTGCAAAATCAGGAAATTCCAGCAAATTTACACCTAAATCAGTTAAATCCCCATATCGATATTGAAAATACGCCTATTTCGATTCCAAGGCAGCTACAGCCTTGGCAAAAAAGAGAACAACCACGGTTGGCTGGGGTAAGTTCTTTTGGTTTTGGCGGAACCAATGCTCATATTATCTTGCAGGAGTCAGAATTCAGAAGGCAGAAGCCAGAAGTTAGAAGTAACTCGACTCTTGCTAAAATTTCTTCTCTAGAAAAGGCAGAATTAGATTTGAAGGGATTTAGAGAAATTGTTAATGAAGTCCAAGGGGATTGGGAACGCCCGTTACACCTGTTAACTCTATCAGCAAAAAATGAAGAGGCTTTAAGGTGTCTGGTAAAGCGGTATCGAGACTATTTGATTTCTCACCCAGATGTATCGATCGCAGATGTCTGTTTTACAGCTAATACGGGGCGATCGCATTTTCCCCATCGAATAGCAGTCGTTGCTCAAACGCGAGAAAATCTTATTGCCAAGCTAGCTAGTTTTACTGAAGAAAATAAGCAGCCAAAGAAATTATATCAAGGTCAAATAATAAAAGGTAAACAACATAAAGTTGCCTTTTTATTTACCGGACAGGGTTCTCAATATATAGGCATGGGCTATCAACTTTATCAAACCCAGCCCACTTTTCATCAAGCCTTAGACCGCTGCGCTGAAATTTTACAATCCTATTTAGATAAGCCCTTACTGGAAGTTCTCTTTCCAACAGAAGCAGAAAAAGCGAATTCCCTTCTCGATGAAACCGCCTATACCCAACCAGCTATTTTTGCTTTAGAATACGCTCTTGTCCAATTGTGGTTATCTTGGGGCATTATACCCGATGCCGTTATAGGACATAGTATCGGAGAATATGCCGCCGCTACTGTTGCTGGAGTATTTAGTTTAGAAGATGGATTAAAATTAATCGCCCAAAGGGGTAAGCTGATGCAAAGTTTACCTCAAAATGGAGAGATGATAGCCGTATTTGCCTCAGAAGAAATTGTCCAATCGGCTATTCAATCCTATCAAGAACGAGTAGCGGGCTGCAAAGCAGATCGCTGCGCGATCGCTGCTATTAATAGTCCACAAAATATTGTTATCTCTGGCGAAAAACAAGCATTAGAACAAGTAGTTAATAAGCTAGCAGCTCAAGAAATAAATTATAAAAAGTTGAATGTTTCCCATGCTTTTCATTCGCCTTTAATGAAGCCAATACTGGCAGAATTTGAACAAATCGCTAACAGTATTAGTTATGCTTCTCCTAAAATTCCTTTTATTTCTACCGTCACGGGTAAATTAGCAGGAAAAGAGAGCGGCACTGCTCGATATTGGGTAGAACATATCACTAAACCAGTTCGGTTTGCTTCCAGTATGGAGTTATTGCAACAACAAGAATATGATATTTTTCTCGAAATAGGAGCAAAACCGATTCTTGTGGGAATGGGTCAGCAATGTTGGTCGGAAGCTAAAGCATTGTGGTTGTCTAGTTTACGTCCTAAAAAAGAAGATTGGCAGCAAATTGGTCAAAGTTTAGCAACTTTATATGTTCGAGGAATTAAGATAAATTGGGCTGATTTTGACCGAGATTATCGACGTCAAAAAGCGCTCTTGCCCACTTATCCTTTCCAACGACAAAGTTATTGGTTAGAAAATCCTTCTGCTCTAGCAACAAAGAATACTCAAAAAGAAATAAAATCTATTGAGGAAAGAGTAGAAAAAGAGTTGCCAAAAACTGATTTTTATCAGATAGAGTGGCAGTTATTTTTAGAAAGAGAACCAAGCCTCAATACTAAATTTTGTTCTTGGCTGATTTTTGGTTCCTCAGACAAATTGAACGACACCATAATCCAAGAATTAGTAAGGCAAAAACAAGATTATCAAGTCATTTATAGCGGACAAAATTACCAGTCTCTCGAAAATAACAGTTGGAGCATTAATCCCGAGAAAATCGACCATTTCCAGAAATTATTAGCCGAAAATATAGTCGAGCCAGATAGATTGGGAGGAATAATTTATCTCTGGAGTTTAAACAATTTACCTATATCCGAGTTAACCACTAAAAAAACTGAAATTAATCGGCAGAAAAACCTCAGTGGCTTATTATATTTAATTCAAGCTTTATACCAAAAGTCAATTAACGTCCCAATTTGGATTGTCACGCGAGGAACTCAGGAGATAGATAGTCAGATAAGTGAAGGGGCAATTCCATCATCTCTCTGTTGGGGATTGGGTAAAGTAATTGCTAGCGAACATCCCGAATATTGGGGAGGGGCGCTCGATTTGGCACCCTTACCGGAAACGGATGAAGCCAAGCATTTAATAGCAGCAATTAGTAATATTTCTACAGAAGATCATCTAGCCATACGCCAAGGCAAGACATATGTTGCTCGTCTTAACAAATTAAATTTAGAACTAAAAAATAAAGAATTAGAACTAGCTCGGCAAAATTCCTACCTGATTACAGGTGGATTAGGAGCATTAGGATTAAAATTAGCCCGATGGCTAGTAGAAAAAGGAGCGAAAAATTTAGTTTTAGTTGGCAGGAGTAAACTATCAGAAAGAGTAAGAGAAAAGATTGCTCGGTTAGAAGCAAAAGGAGTAAAAATTCTCTTCACTCAAGCTGACGTGAGCGATCGCCAGGCAATGGTCGCAGTATTGGATAAATGTCAAAGATCTTTGCCACCTCTAAAAGGAATTATTCATGCTGCCGGAGTTCTAGATGATGGCTTTCTACAAAGCCAAACAGGGGAAAAATTCGAGCGAGTAATTTCGCCAAAATTGATGGGGGCATGGAATCTCCATCAACTAACTCAAGAAATGCCCCTGGACTTTTTTATTATGTTCTCTTCCGTTACTTCTCTAATTGGTTCGCCAGGACAGGGAAATTATGCGGCGGCGAATGCAGGTTTGGATGCGATCGCTCGCTATCGAAAGAGTCGAGGTTTGCCTGCTATCAGCATTAATTGGGGTCCTTGGGCAGAAACAGGCATGGCGGCAACTAAAGGTTTCGCTCGTAAGGGAATCAGTTTAATCGCTCCCGAACAAGGATTTGCTACCTTAGAACAATTGTTAGTCAACGATTCAACCCAAGCTCAAGTAGGAATTATAGCTGCAGACTGGGAAGAATTAAGTAAGCAATTTCCTTATCTACATCAGTCTAATTACTTTGCTCGCTTGCTGAACAGTTCAGCAAGCAAACAAGATAAAAGAGCAGAAAAGCAAAAATCAAATATTTATATTGAATTATTAGCAATTGCTGCCACCGAACGGGAAAAGTATTTAACCGATTATCTACAAGCGGCGATCGCTCAAATTTTACAAATAGACAAAGATAGCCTTTCCGTTACCGACAGTCTACTAGAGTCGGGTATGGATTCTTTGATGGTAATGGAAGCAGTCAATCAACTCAAAGACGACTTGCAGTTGATGCTTTATCCGAGGGAATTCTATGAACGTCCCAGAATTGACAGTTTGGCTAAATATCTTGCTGCTGAATTCACTAAAACTCACGAAAAATCAGTGATTAACAGTTCGAACAAATTAGAAATAAAGGCTCGACAAACAACTTCTTTATCTCCGCGTCACCGCGTCTCACCCCAGTTGCTCCACTTGGGGAAACCCCAAGACCGTACTGGCTCTCCCTCTCCGCATCCTCTTCCTGCCTCTACCTCCAAACTACCACCAGCCGTATTTATCCTCTCTAGTCCACGTTCTGGTTCGACATTACTGAGGGTAATGTTAGCAGGACACCCGGCATTATCTTCTCCTCCGGAGTTACATTTGTTACCCTTCGAGACGATGGGAGAAAGAGAAAAAGAAATAGGAATTTCTCATCTCGGTAAAGGTTTACAACGGGCGTTTATGGAATTTAAAAACATAAATGCTCGAGAAAGTCAGCAGCTAATCGATAATTTAGTACGAGAAAATTTATCCATTAGGGAAGTTTATCGACTCCTGCAGCAATTGGCAGGCGATCGCTTATTAGTCGATAAGTCTCCTACCTATGCTAGTAGCAAAGAAACCTTAGAACGAGCAGAAGCATTATTTGACAATCCCAAATACATTCATCTCGTCCGCCATCCCTATGCCGTAATCGAGTCTTTTGTCCGCATGCGGATGGATAAATTAATCGGTTCGGCAGAGGCTAACCCCTATCAACTAGCAGAATCGATTTGGACCACTAGCAATCAAAATATTCTCGATTTGGGTACCGAGATAGACGGCGATCGCCATCATCTAGTCAAGTATGAAGACTTAGTTAGCGATCCCAAACGGGTGATGGAAGAAATCTGTAATTTTTTGGGTATTTCTTTCGAACCTGCTCTTTTAGATCCCTATCAAGGTAAGCGAATGACTGATGGTGTCCATCACACCTCCATGTCTCTCGGCGATCCCAATTTTCTCAACCATCGACAAATAGATGCCCAACTAGCAGAAACGTGGCGAACGATTAAGCTGCCTTCACTTTTAAATCCATTTACTCAAACCGTTGCACACAATCTCAATTACGAACTACCTCAAGAAACAGAATCTCCTGTATTATCGATGCAAGAAACATTAGTAAACATCAGAGGTTTAAGGTTATGTCTCTGTAGCTGGGGTCCAGAAGAAGGTCCGCTCGTCTTGTGTCTCCACGGTATTCTCGAACAGGGAGCAGCATGGTCAGAAGTAGCCATCCGTCTTGCTCAAAGCGGATATAGAGTAATTGCTCCCGATTGGCGAGGACATGGACGTTCCGATCGCGTGGATAAAGGTGGTTCTTACAATCTGCTCGACTTTTTAGCCGACCTCGATGCCATTGTTGAGAATTTAGCCGATAAAGCCTTTACTTTAGTCGGACATTCCTTAGGGTCGGTTGTAGCGGCGATTTTTGCCAGTATTCGTCCCCAAAGAGTAAAAAATTTAGTGTTAGTAGAGACAATCTTGCCTACGGAAGTAGAGGATGAAGAAGCAGCAAACCAATTAGCTACCCATCTAGATTATTTGGCTACCCCTCCAAAACATCCCGTATTTCCCAATGTTGAAGCGGCAGCAGAACGCCTGCGCCAAGCAACTCCGGCGATTTCCAAGTCTTTGGCAATGCTGCTGGCAGAAAGAATTACCGAACCCTGCGATGGTGGTGTTCGTTGGCGATGGGCACCCATACTGCGGACGAGAGCTGGCGTAGGTTTTAACGGGATTGGGCGATCGCGCTATCTCGGATTACTCAAAAGGATTAAAGTTCCCATTACTCTTGTTTACGGCGATAAAAGTAGTTTTAACCGTCAAGAAGATTTATCCGATCAACAAGCAGCTATGCCTCATGCTGAAAAGGTTGTTGTCTCTGGTGGACATAATTTACCCTTAGAAACGCCTTCGGCTTTGGCCAAAATTGTCAGTGGTGCGATCGCGTTGACCACTAAATTTATTTCTTAATTTTTGAATCATGTTTCTGAACAAGTCAGTATGGTTTTGACATCCTCCCACCACTAAAGCCTCCTTACGTCGGATTATAGTGGGGGATTCCTAAAACTCACGACTTAGGTTTCTGCTTCCTTCCCTTACGGGTTTTGCTCAGTTGCCCTTTAGAGCTATGTCTATCAGGTCTTACACTCGCTCCACAGACTGTAACTGCGAGTCCCGCAGCCAAAATATTATGACTGGCATTGATGTCTCGGTCGTGGGTAGTCCTGCATTCTGGACACTCCCACTCTCTAACACTCAATGCCAGCTTATCAATTACAAAACCGCAATTTCCGCATCTTTTGCTAGATGGGAAAAAGCGATCAATTTTAACCAGTTCTCGACCGTACCACTGACATTTGTATTCAAGTTGTCGAACCAATTCGCCCCATCCAGCATCAGAAATGCTACGAGCAAGGGAACGATTTTTGACCATATTCCGCACAGCCAAATCCTCAACCGCAATCACTTGGTTTTCGCGTACCAGTTGAGTGGTCAGCTTATGCAGAAAATCTTTTCTAGAGTCAGCTATTTTAGCTTGAATTTTAGCTACAGCGATTCTGGCTTTTTCTCGATTCTTAGAACCTTTTTGTCTTCTAGAAAGCGTTTTTTGTGCTGCTCTGAGTTTTCGATGTTTATTGTTGAAATTCTTGGGGTTGGTAATTTTCTCTCCATCGCTGGTAGTTACCAAGCTAGTAATGCCAGCATCCAAGCCAATATTTTTAGTGGTCGGTGGCAATTGCGTAACAGTTGGGTCGTCAACCAAAAAAGAAACAAACCAACGCCCAGAGGGAGCGAGTTTTACCGTAACTGTAGAAGGGTCGCACTCAACAGGAAAATATCTGCTCCAAACAATATTCAGTGGTTCTTTGCACTTAGCAAGCCACAATTTACCATCCTTCCACTTAAAAGCAGAACGAGTAAATTCGGCATTCCCACCTTTTCTTTTCTGGTTGAAGTTGGGATATTTAGCTCGTTTTGCCCAAAAGTTCTCGAATGCTTTACTGAGATGGCGCAACGTTTGCTGAAGTGGGACGCAGCTAACCTCGTTGAGGAAAGAAAATTCTTCTTGTTTCTTCCAAGCTGTAAGCAGAGAAGAGGTTTGGTTATACCCAATCCTTTCTTGTCGCTGATACCAGCCTTCAGTCCTGGCAGCCAAAGCTTTGTTGTAAACCAACCGAACACAGCCCATAGTCCGACGCAAGAGTTCTTCTTGTTCGGGTGTTGGGTAAAACCTATATTTATAGGCTCGTTCGCTCATTTACAACATTTAATCGGACAACTTTCCCATTCTAACCCATTCAACCTGAAAATTATGTTCGAACTTAAATATTTGCTAACTTCAGGGACATCGAACCCCACTCAGTTAGCCTCCATTCCTCCCACCACTAACCCGATCGGGTTTAGTGGGGGTCTCCTGGAGGTTTAGATGAACTTTAATTAGAAGTTGAGAGCAATGCAAACAGATAGCACTGTAGAAGCGCGGAAAAAGTTTTTATCGAGCCTGACTCCATTTGAGCATCAAATCCGACTTGACATCAAAGCTGCTTTTGACGATCGAGATTTGGATAAACTGGAAAGAGCGATCGCATTGGCAGCATTTTGCGATATTCCGATGATTACCCTTGTTCCTCTAACCTCCGACAACCTTACTTTTAACAAAACTAATCAAAATTGGTTCGAAACAGAAGTAATACCTGGAGTCAACTGGAGCGAGCGGTGTATTTTCGATAGTCAGCTAATAGATTTTTGCCAGCGTTGCTGCATTAAGTATGGAGTTATTAATCCTTTCCAGTCAATTGAATGGAAACTACCAAAATGACAGAAAATTCTGTTGATGACCTTAAAAAAGAAAAATGTCATCTTTAGAAATTCCTCAGTGGTTTGTTGAAGCAGTCAAACGCTACACCCCAAACAGTGATGGACGCTATGCAGCTAAACTCCTATGGCAAAGAGGCATTAGAGACGCGATCGCCAATGCTAAAACCACAGCTATTGAGAGCAAAAATATCAAGAGTTGACGGCACAGCCGGAAAAATTGCAGTAAGTAATTAAGCAATTACTTACTTAATTACTTAATTGCTTAAAAAGGTTTCCCAAAAATGAGCTAACTTGGTTAGAGATTGGTTTTGACTAACTGTAGTCTGATTTAGTCAGTCTCTAAACAAGCGAGAAAACCAGTTCTAAGCTTTTCTACGTCTAAATTCCGACCGATGAATACTAGCTCATTAAGTCGAGGTTCTGCGGGTCGCCATGGCTTTCCGGGTCTACCATCTAAGGTCATGTGAACTCCCTGGAACACAAAGCGGCGGTCTTCATCGTCTAGATTCAAGATTCCTTTGCTCCGAAAAAGATCCGCTCCCTTTTCCTGAACCAACCCATACAGCCAGCGATTTAGTCGCTCTCCATTAACTACTCCCGGTTCGCTGATGGCGACCGAAAAAACTGATTGATGGGGTGTGAGTAGCATTCGTCCAAGAAGTTACGCGCTTGAACTGTAGCAATTAAATCCTTTGAGAATTAGACCCCTGAAACCATTGAAATTTTGTTTGCGATCGCTGTACTAAATAAACTAGAGTTTAAATGATACACGACATTGTTTCAAAAAAGTTTTTCTGAAACGTCTACAGGGAGAGAGTTTCAGCCTTAGCGGAAGAATCGGTACAATTGCTACTCAACCCCCTTCAAAATCTCCTTGGAGCGCAGGTTGGGGCGTTTCTGTTTGCAGGTTCTTACAACTAAGGTAATTCTCCTATCATAAAAAATATAGTGAATTAAGGAAAAAATCCAATTAAAAAAGAATTAGCCTTGTTTTTTGATCTACTGCTAAATAAGGAAGCTAATTTTAGCAATTTTCCTGACCATGTTTGATGATACAAAGTTAGTCTGGGATTTACAGCGAGCCAATCAAATCGCTCAAAGCTTTTCTACTTCCCTAGACTTAGAGGAAATTGCTCGCTTGGCAACAGATGGGTTGGTTAAGTATTTCGACTGTGCTTTCGCTCGGATTTGGCTAGTCGAACCAGATCGTAAAATGTTGCGATTAGTTGCATCATCTGGATTGTATACTCGCACAGATGGTTCTTTTAGCCGCATCCCAATGGGGGCATTTAAGATTGGTAGAATTGCTCAAAATCGCGTATCTCTATTAAGTAATAACTTGGCTTCGGAGTCTTGGGTTAGATATCCTGAATGGGCGATCGCCAATAAGATTAGGAGTTTTGCTGGTTATCCCTTGGCTAATTCTGACAAGGTAATTGGGGTGTTAGCTGCATTTAGCCATAATCCCATGAGACCAGAGTTTTTAAAAGTCTTGTTAAGTCTCTGCACTACCTTAACTGTGGCTTTAGAGATTGCCTCGCTGCACCAGCAAGAAACCCAGGATTTACAAGCTGTCAAGCCAGAAATTACCCTTGCCGAACTCTCGCTTTCTGATCGCCTTGCTTATATACTGGGTCAGACAAAGTTGACAGTGCTAGGAACAGAAAGAAGTCTCGACTTATCTCAGACTCAAGTATTTCTAAAAGTGGCTGAAATCCTTAAAACCCTAGATTGTACTTACTGTCGCTTAACTTATGAAGTAGATTCAGTTTCCCTAGAAGCGATCGCCGCTGCTTTACCCACAATCCCCCAGTCACCAAAAGAGTGGGAGAGAGCGGTTTTTGGTAATTTGTTCTTGATCGCATCTTGTTTTGGTGGAAGCCTCAAAATCAACACCGAAGCAAGTATTAAAGCGATTCAGGTTTCTCTGACATTTCCCTCCCCAGTAAATCTTCCAGAGTTATCTCTTCGGATTCAATGTCGCCTACCTCTGCTGCAAATAGGATTTACTCAGCTAGCTTATTCAGCCGGATTAAGAGTTTGTGCTAGTGAGGAGCGTCATATCCCCCTACTCACAGATCGAACTTCTCTGATGGAAAAGAGCGATCGCCTCATTTGGGTTAACCATAACTCAACCATGATTCCTAGTGGGGCAAAAGCTCAAGTTGACCTCTCTACGACTTCAAGCCAATTACGGGAAGCGGTTGAAACCGTCATGAGGGGGGATAGTTGGGGACTCGATCGTCAGATTCGTTCGCAACAGAGACTTACTAATCGAGAACAGGAGGTAATTGCTCTTCTCGCTAAAGGATTACGCGATCGCAATATTGCCGACCAACTCTACATTAGTGATAGTACCGTTAAGTTTCACATTAGCAATATATTAGCCAAACTAAAAGCAAAAACTCGACTTCAAGCACTTTATAAGTTGATGCGTACTGACGGATTAGAGCTTTAAATTTACCAATGCCAAACATATTCAAACTGCTCAAAGAGTTGAGCTACTTGGCTTTTTTCGATCAACGATACACCGTCAATTAGTCGCTCCTGGAGTAAAGCTCGCTCTTGAATATCTTCAGCGACCGCATAAACTGAGATATCTTTATCAATCATAATCTCCAAATCCCGATCTAACTCAGGAGGCTGTGTTTGTTTCCAAGTCCCAAAGTGCAAATTGAATGGTTTTTGCTCTTTGACTAGATAATTAACCGCATTACCTCTAAGCAAGATCGAGATATCAACCCCGGCATCCTGGAAACTCTGACTTAGCCAAAGAATTGTATCATCCTGTTCTTCTAGAGTGGCTCGATAGGCAGTTTCAACAATATTTAAAACCTTCATTTTGCTCTCCTTGCTCTCCTTTAGCGAGTAGGAATGACCAACACACCATCACTTTTCTTAACTGATTTAATAAAGTCTGCGGGACCTCCTCTTTGTACCCCATCAATCCAATTTCCTGCACCTCGCTCATCTACACACAAGCCACAGTTAATCCAGTTCAGAGTGATTTCTTTTTCTTGGGCAAGTTTAAACAAAGCAGAAATCCAATCTTTGGTTGTGGGATGATTCTCTTGGGCTAAAGTCGTACCTTTAATCGAGTTAGCATGGGGTGCTTGCTCTTTCATGGTTAAATTAACTGCTCCTTCATAGGCAAAGACGTTAACATTATGTCCTTGATTTAAAGCACTATGAATAATTCTTAGAGCCGTGGTGGAATTTGCAGACTCATAAGGGGCATCCATGATCGCAATACTCAGGGTTTTAGATGACATAGGTTTTCTCGATTTATCGTCAGATATTTATTACGTATTAGTGCCAAATTGTCTTAGTATTAGTCGTTAAACAAAGCTGAATCAGACGGTCAAAATTGGTCTTTTCAACACTCTTGGCAAGATCCTGAATTCCTCGCTCTTGTAAGGCGAAAAAGTCGGCAAAAATATTGATTCCTAATGTTTTAAGATCGGCAAAATGTTTCTCAAACTCAGTTCCTTTACGAGCGGGCAATACCCCATTTTGTAGAAGAAAGAGGGACACATCATTTCCGTTTTTCTTTAAATCTATGACAATTTGCTGTATATTGACCCAATCAGCAGAATCATAAGGGTCTCTTGATTCCAAAATTAGATAATGAGTCATTGCTCAACTACCCACACCTGAATTCTTACAAAATGTGTTACAAATTCCTTGCAACTTATCAAACCCAATTCGATTACAAAAAACACCAAAACTTTCATCCAATTCACGATTAGCTTGAAAATAAAGGAATATCGGTTCTAAAAAAGCTTCTAAATTTTTAATTCGTAGTCTTTGCACATAGGGTTGGGCAAGTTTAGTACCATCGGTCGTTCCCCCAAGCCAAACTTGATAAGTTCCAGGTCCACTACCAACAAAGCCTAATTCTGCTAGATAGGGACGAACGCAACCATTGGGACAGCCAGTCATGCGAATTACTAACTGTTCGTTAGCCATGTTCAGCTTCTCCAGTAATAGATTAATCCGCTCCAAAACTCCTGGTAATGCTCTTTCTGATTCGGTAATGGCTAAACCACAAGTGGGCAATGCCGGACAAGCCATCGCGTAACGAGTTAAGCCATCGAGTTGATCGGGATTAATTTCAACTCCATGTGCTTCTAAAACTTGTTCAACGGCTTTTTGTTGCGATCGCTCAATTTCGTAGAAGATCAGGTTGTGATTAGGAGTTAAGCGCAGTGGGAAATTAAACTGCTCGACAATTTTCCTTACCGCTGTTTTTAGCTTCAGGCTACCTTGATCCTGAATCCGTCCATTCTCGACTAAAATACCGAGAAACAGTTTCCCATCCCCTTGCTCGTGCCAACCTAGAAAGTCTTGATACTGCCAGGCTGGAAGTTCTTTAAATGGCTTCAAAGATTTGCCAAAATAGGATTCGACTTTGATTTTAAATTTGTCAATTCCCCAATCATGAATTAGGTATTTCATCCTAGCGTGAAGACGATTAGAGCGATCGCCATAGTCTCTTTGAATCGCACCAATCGCTTTCAGCAGCTTGTAAATATCCTCTTTTTCTACATAACCAAGGGGATCGGACAGACGGGCAAAGGTTTCTTCTTTATTGTGGGTGCGCCCCATCCCCCCACCAGTCAACACATCAAATCCCTCTAGCTCGCCATCTTTATTGGTAATAACTACCAAACTGATATCGTGGGTATAAACATCAACAGAGTTATCTTCTGGGACAGTTACGCAACACTTAAACTTTCTGGGTAGATAGTGAGTACCGTACAGAGGTTCTACACTCTCAGTAAATATTTCAGCATTGAGGTCTTGCTGTCGCGCTACTTTTCGTTCGGGAGCTTCTTCGGCACTGATTATCTTGTCGCCATCGAGCCAAATTTCATAATAAGCACCCGTTTGTGGCGTAAACAGATTCGCAACTTTATTGGCGTATTTCCAGGCATACTGATATTCTGGACGATTCTTAAAAGGAGCCGGTGGTGCCATCACATTACGGTTAAGATCGCCACAAGCCCCCAAGGTCGAACCCATGCTGCGGACAATATCAGCAATGACTGTTTTCAAATTCTGCTTGAGAATGCCGTGCATTTGAAATGCTTGACGGCTAGTAGCTCTAAGAGTTTGATTGCCATATACTTCTGATAAACGATCTAGAGCCAGATAAAATTGGGAGGGGACAAATCCTCCTGGGGTACGAGTCCGTAACATCATTTGGTAGTCTTTCTCTTGCCCTTTGACTCGGTTATCTCGGTTATCTTGTTGATAAGAACCGTGAAATTTCAGAATTTGCAGAGCCGCTTCGCTAAAGTGGGTCGTATCTTGTAAAAGCTCTGTTGCCAAGGGTTCACGTAAAAAATCACTATTTGCTTTAATTCTTTCTATCTTTGAAGGTTTTCTTGGGGTGGAATTTTGGGAGATCGCCATGTTCTTTACCAATAAACGGTAGCTCGAATGCGATTTAAGGTTATTAAAAATGAATTCTGTTAGAGCTTATACGAACTGAGGGAGTTGCCGTAACTCTGTATTCTCTGAGGATTGTGGATAGTATTTAAAAGACAATTTCTGCCAGCTACTAGATTGGCTACAAGTCAGGCTGAGAAAGGCTTTGCTAGAAAAAAATCGGGCAAGTAAAGCAGAAACAACAGAAGAGTACCTATTGATTTTGCTAGGTATAACTTCTGGTTTTATTGTCAGGTTACTCTAATTGATTCAGATGAAATAATGAAATATAAGCAAGAAAATCGCTGTTGGCGATTAAACTACAAAATTGTCATGAACTCTAATACACAATTGACGTTCTTAGTTCTTGGTCTTCCCATTGGTGGTCTAATTTACTGCGGATTGGGCATCGCAGCGTTGGCTTCTTTTCCTATCCTTAGAGAACACGCTTTAATCTCAGGCACACTCTTTATGCTCATTCCCTTTACTATTGCTGCCTCGATTTGGATTAAAGCTTCGGCTAAAGCTTATAGAAACTAGTTGAATTAACACTCTCATTATGATCGAAATTCTGGTACGAACAGTTGCAGAAGTAGCTCAATATCAAAAGCGTGCGTTTACTGATGCAAGTATCGAATTCAAGACCAAAGCGGATAAGTTTGACTTCGTTTCTGAGGTAGATAGGCGATCGCAGCAAATGATTCTGGCTGCGATTGAAAAACACTTTCCGAAATCAGGAATAGTGGCAGAAGAAGAAGGTCAGGATAAATTATCCCAAGATGGAACTTGGTTTTCGATCGACCCCTTGGATGGGACTGCTAACTTTAAGGCAGGAATACCCCTTTGGGCAATCTCTGTTGGCTTGGTCAGAGATGGTGTAATAGAAAGCGGGATTATCTCTTTACCCTTTACGGGAGAAACCTTTTGCAGTAAAGATGTTGTTCCTTTGACTAAACCTCTAGAAAAATTAGCAGCAGCACAGTTTTACGGCATCGATAGCACCTTTGAAAACCGACAACTTCAGGGACTAACTCTCAAGCGTCGTCAATTGGGGGCTGCTGTTCCTACCCTGTTATGGTGCTGTAATTCCCCAAATCGTCAACGTTCGCGACTCGACTTTGCGTTGATGGGCAAAGGTTATTTCTGGGATGTCTGTGGTGCGATCGCTTTTCTCAAGCAAAAGGGTGGTTCTCTAATTGATGCAACGGGTCAAGATTTTACTGAATGCTCAGATGTGTTTCAAGTGCTGGGAGGATTAAAAGAACTACGCACCTATAATTTTCGATATGTCGCCAGTGCTAGTAAACAAGTCGCTCAAGAGGTATATCAGCGTTATTTACATACCTAATTTGTTTTAAAGTGTCTATCAAAAAGGTTCGTGTGAAACTGCAAAAAAATTAGTTATTCTTTCCCTAAATAACCACTCTAAATTTCCGTGAATTAAGTTTCAAATATTTGAATTCAATAGTAAAAACTAACTATATGTTCTTACTATTTTTTAAACTAACAAGGGAGAATATAAGGTAGAGTGCAAGCCTACATAAGAGGAAGATACAATTAAGCCGATTTGATAATTAGATGCATCTAAGACCAGTGCTGCTAACACTGGCTTAGATGACTTTACTCCAAGAAATGTAGATGTTCTAAATCCCTTTCATTCATTTGGAGATTTTTTGATTATGTCACATTCAAGAATCAATAAACTGATAAGATTTATAGGCGTTGCATAATTGAGATATGAATTGGTGAAAAAGTAATCATGCAATGTCCTGAATGTAAGTCAAAACATATTCGTAAAAACGGGAAAAATAGACAAGGAAAACAGAATTATATCTGTGTCAACTG
>JADEWQ010000238.1 GCA_015207585.1 Pleurocapsales cyanobacterium LEGE 06147
CTTATCGTTTTTAGGATGGATTGTTTTCTGCAGGCGGGGAGCCTGCTTTTTTTGTGGATGTGGATTTTCTTTACTACTTGTAGCCGAATTACTTCTGTTTTTTGCTACGGGCCCAAAGACTCCCCCACCCATCGCTCAGGCGACAGGGATCTGAAACTCTCCCATAAGGCTAGCAGGAGGTGGCCCGCGCTTTCCGAAAGTCAGGATCGTCACCAGTCCACCTTCCTTACAGCAGGGGCACCTCCGATGTAGCAGGGGGGGCAGTGTCGCAGGTGGCTTGCCATGACGGGTGAGCGTTTGCTGTAACCTTTGCAGCTTGCCCCGCTTCCAACTGCTGCTGAGTATGCCGTAGTGGCGTATGCGGACAAAACGCCTGGGAAGGATGTGCTGTGCAAAACGGCGCACAAACTCGGTAGGGCTCAGGTGCATTTGCCCTTTCTGCCCGTCCTTGCGGTAGTCCTTGTAGGCAAAGCTGACCCGCTCTCCGCTTACATCCAACAGCCGGTGGTTGCTGATGGCCACCTTATGTGTGTAGCGGCCCAGATATTCGATCACTTGACTGGGCCCACCAAAAGGCCGTTTGGCATACACCACCCACTCCTTGGCGAACAAGCTCTCCATAAAGGACTTTTCCCCGATATTCTGGGCGCGCAAGACTTGCACATACTTCGCCCGGAATACTTTGCTTAGTGCCTTGACGGGGAAAAGATACTTGCCGCTGTGACTGAGCCCCTGCCAGTGGCCGCTGCCATCGGTCCCTCCCCCCGGCACAATGCAGTGCAGGTGCGGATGCAGGCTCAGGTTCTGCCCCCACGTGTGCAGCACGGCGATCATGCCCGCCTGCACGCCATGACGGCTGGCGAATTGCCGAAGGGTAGCCCAGGCGGCCTCAAAAAGGCTCTTGTATACCAGCACCGGATACCGGAGCGCCAGCGGGTTGATCTCCTGCGGCAGGGTGAACACCACGTGGAAATACGGGCACGGCAACAGATCGCTCTGCCGTTGGCGAATCCACTCCTCCCGCTTGTGCCCCTGGCACTTGGGGCAGTGCCTGTTGCGACAACTATTATAGCTGATGCGCACGCTCCCGCAGGACTCGCAGGCGTCCACGTGCCCGCCCAGGGCCGTCGTCCGGCAGTGCATGACGGCCCGCAGCGTCTTCTGCTGGTGGACGGTCAGCCCCAGCGCCTCCCAATCGCAGGCCCGAAGCACATGGGCTACTTCCCAGCGCGGCTGCACAAGATAAAGACTTTGTCCAGGGGGCTTCGGGGCAGCTGTTCGGGTAGCTGGCACACGTGAAGGTACTCCATGGTGGTGTCAATGCTGGCATGGCCCAGCAGTTTCTGGAGCGTGAGGATATTCACCCCGTCTTCCAGCAGGTGGGTGGCATAGCTGTGCCGCAGCGTGTGGGTGTGCACCTCTTTGAGGATGCCCGCCTGGCGCGCCACGGCCTTGACGGCCCACTGCACCCCGCGCTGGCTGTAGCGGCCGTCGAAGCCCTTGCCCTCGGGATTGCCCGTCCCTTCGAATAGGTGCTCCCGGGGCTTCTCGGCCGACACATAGCTACGGATACCGCGAATCAGGTGTTCCGACAGCGGCACGTAGCGGTCCTTGTTACCCTTGCTTTGTACCACGTGCAGCAGCCGGCGGTCGAAGTCCAGGTCGCGCAGCCGCAAGTTGCGCACTTCCATGCAGCGCAGCCCGCAGCCGTACAACAGGCCGATCAGAATCCGGTGTTTGAGAAGCTGGGCTCCCTTCAGCATCGCCCAGACCTCCTCCCGGCTCAGGATCACGGGTAGCTTCTTGCTTTTGGGAATGGAAGGAAGGTGCAGGTGGTCATAGGGTAGCCCCTCAGTCTTGAGCAGGAAGCGAAGCCCGTAGACGGTGTGCTTGAAGTAGGTCTGGGAGGGGGTCTTGCTGCGCTGCTGCAACAGGTACAGATAGTCCTTTACCTGCTCGGGGTCAAGGTCGGTGGGCAGGCACTGGAAATGAAGGGCCATTGAGGCCACATGGCGGCTGTAATTGTCGAAAGTCCGGGGACTGCGCCCCAGGATGCT
>JADEWQ010000078.1 GCA_015207585.1 Pleurocapsales cyanobacterium LEGE 06147
TTAACAATAAAATCAAGTTAATTCTTCGCCAAAGTTATGGCTTTAATACCTTTGAATCTTTACGAGAAAAACTGTTAGCTTGCTTATTTATATAATCTTTACTTATCACCACAGGTTCGAGAGAGCCGAAATGAAGGCTTTGAAGCTCTTCATGAGATTATCACTTTGGACGAGCTACCATTAATTAGCGATCGCGCCTATGAGACTGTTCGTTTGATAGCTCCAGAACTATCAAGAGTAATTGTCAAAGAAGTATTTCAGCAAGAGAAACCTTTTTACTGTGAAGAATATCCTAACGTGCGGTTCCATCTTCCTTACGATATAGTAGTACAGAGAAAAAGTGAATTTGGCAAATTCTATTGGAATGGAAAAGTAACACCCCATGGTCCGCACCATGATAGTTGGTATCAATGTCCTATCAACTGTATTAATATCTGGATTGCTATTGGTTCAGTCAAAATCGGTAATGGGCTAAACATTTACCCTCAAGTTTATGGGAAACGTCTTCCTTGCACAAAAGATGGTAAGATTTTGTCCAACCAATACTTTAGTTCAATCATCAATTTTGAGTTAAAACCAGGAGATGCGCTCATCTTTCATGGAGAGCATCTCCACAGTTCTGAAATTAATAGCACAGATGCAACTCGATACGTTGTCAGTTTGAGAATGACTTTAGAGAAACCTCAATTTCTCGAACAGTCGCCCTATAAAGATAACTACATTTACCATCATCCTAATAATGAATTAAAGGCAAGGTTAACCGAACTGCTGAAAGGAATATCACGCCGCCTGAGAAAACAAATTAACTCCGCTCTTGGTAAACAAGAAAACCAAAACTATATTATTTCTGAACTTGCTAGGGAAAAATTTGACGATGCATCAGCCAATTTCCCTAAACCTATCCCGCTGAAGACTGGTGAAAAAATTTCTCTAGATGAAACTAAGCTTGTCTTCGATTCCTCCGATTTGCCGATTGGGACAATCAGACCTATCTCACAAAAAATGTGCGTTGCACGACTGAAAAATCACCAAGTAGTAGCTTTTAGCAGATATTGTCCTCATGAAGAAGCAGATTTAGCAGGGGGTCATTTACGTGATGGATGTATCATTTGTCCCTGGCACAATTTACCATTGAGTCTAGAAAACGGCTCTAGTCCCTGCCAGTCTTTGTCTCCATTAACTATCTGGAAATGCATTGAAGATAGTGACAAAGTAGAGATTCAAAGTTAATATTGGAATTTTCAACAAGGTAACACATTAGTTGCATGTTAAAAGAATAGTTTTGCAGAAAATACTTTGCGACATAGCTTTTGAAATAACCGCTGTTTGCGGTTACCTTACCCTCTAATACAGAACTGGAAGAGAGAGAAAAGATTAGAGTTATTGGGAAATAAACTGCACGCTCATTAAAATTCAATTACAGTAAGGTTTTTAGATGCACGAAGCTCGGAATTCATCCTGAAAACATGTATGCTCTTATTTCCTATTTCTCATCAGTTCTAGTAAGTATGCAAATCAAAAAATTGTCCTTTCTTTTCTGTCTCTTTGCTATAGTATTTAGCTGCTGTTTTGCCTACAGAGTAGATGCACGGTTACCCAAATCAATCAATTCAATTGCAACTATCATATACGATATGACCTCCCCACACGAGGGAATGCCGCACGGTGTTCCAACAAGCTACGACTGGGCGTATGGTCCCCGTCTAAGTATGGGAAATAATCCAAAAAACTTTCAAGCCATGATTGCATGGGGGCACCTATATGAAGATTCTAAAGGAAATCCTGCTACTAACAGTCGAGTCCAAATCAAACATATTAAAGCATACATGCTCAGCAAGCGAGATGGCAAATGGCATCTTCTGCAAAGCTCGAAAAAGGTTGAGGGGGCTGCCTATCGAGAAGATTATGCTGGTGATGTTAGTAAACCAGCAAACATCCGTGACGAACCAGATGGTAGTTTATCGGTTAAGGCAGGTGAAGGATACAACTTCCACTTCTGGTGTGCAAATGGTCGAGTGTCCATTAACCCCAAAGATATAGCTGGCATATTGACTACTGTGCAAGCACGGCTTATAATAGACAATCCTCGGCAAAGAGACGATAGATCTAAGGCTCGTTATCTACTTAGTATGGGCGGAGATTACTGGCTAGATTTGACTGCTCAGTGGGATAACTTCAAAACTAACGCCGATATAGGCATTGGTAAATTTAAGTACGTTACGACTAGGTGGCAGGCTTTCAATATGACTACTCTTTCACCAACTGAAATTCGTCAAAATCCACCCCCCATCGTGATGAATCGATCGCAGAGTTCCGATTAAGTTAGTCATAGTTCTCCAACACTAATTTTATTTTTCCTAGCTGCTTCAAGTAATAAACCCTGTTCTGCACGAGCGATCGCTTGATAAGTAGCAGGTACTGCTTCTGGTTCGACGGAAATAGCTGTAATTCCACATCTAACTAAGCAATTAAGAAGAGATGGATATTCGACGGGTGCATGAGCACAGAGAGAACAAGGAATTCCTGCTGTTTTCGCCTTGTGAATTAATTGAGCGATCGCCTCAACTATGGCTGGATGATTCGCGTGCAAGCCTCTAGCGGCAAAATGAGCTTGTTCTCTGTCTACTCCTAAGAGCAACTGAGTCAGATCGTTAATACCGATCGCAATACCTTGAACTCCTGCTTTAACGTAATCTGGCAGGAGAAAAATGACTGAGGGAACTTCTGCCATGATCCACAGTTGAAAAGAGGCTCGTTCGCTTAAGCCAACTCGTTCGACGCGACGGCGACAAAAGTTAAATTCTTCGACACTCCGAACAAAAGGCAAAATTAAATTGAGATTGGTGTAGCCTTCTGCCCATACTCTTGCTAAGGCTTCTAATTCGAGATCGAACAAAGTCGAATCGAGCAGATAATGATAAGTTCCCCTGGTTTCTACTATTGGATTAGCTTTTGCCGAAGAAGAAAATTCTGCAGCACGCCAATCGAAAGAGCGATAAAATACTGGTCTGGGGGTAAAAGCAGCCACAAATTGACGCAACAGAGAGACAATAGTTTCGAGCAACTCTAGCTTTTGCTCTCCTTTTAACCATTCCTGTAAAGAACGCGAGGACAGTAAATCTAATAACATTAACTCCGAACGCACTAAACCTACTCCATCGACGGGTAGACTGGCAGCGTTAGCGAGCGCACTTTTTTGACTCAGATTAACCATCAGTTGAGTGGCAATAGGATGATTAGGAAAAGGAAAATTAGTAATTTTTTCCTTGTTTCCTCGTCTCTTTGTTTCCTTGTTTTCTCTATCCCTCTCTTTCACAGTCTTTTGCAGTCGATAAATTTCTCCCGTATTGCCGTTGAGCAAGACAGTTTCCCCGGTTTGCAATAGTTGGGTTGCATTGGCAACTCCAACTACTGCGGGTATGCCTAATTCTCTGGCAATAATCGCTCCATGGCTGGTATTTCCTCCGGCTTCAGTAATTATTCCCTTAATGTTTTGGAGTCGAGTAATTTGATAGGGCGTAATACTTTTGGTAACGACAATCGCCTCTGAAGCAATTGCTTGTTGTTCCAACTCAAGTTGAGGAGTAACTCGAACGGCAGCAGTCACTATTCCTGGAGAAGCGGCTAATCCGGTTAGGAAAGATTGGCTGTTTTGTGGTGAGGCTAGAACTGAGGAATGAATTTGGCAAGAACATAAAGATCGGTAATAATTTAATTGAGTAAAGTAAAATTGGGCACTAGTAGTAGTTTGAGCAGCAACTGGCGACATCCACTCCAAGTATTTAATTAAGGGTCGTTTGGCTATTAATTCTTCAGTTAGCTGAGTTAGTTGACAGGTGGCAGCATTATCTAAAATATACTGGTTTTGCTCTTGTTCGCTGACTAAGTAACTTTCCAGATAATCTTGAATTTGTAGGAGAGCAACAGAAGCAGTAGTTTGGGCAAAACTGGGAGTCTGCTTCGCTGTCTCCAAAGAACTGGGTAGACGATAGGCAAGGGTTTTACTACCTAATTGTTGCTTGAGGATTTTTCCGGTTTTTCTTTCTACTTCATAAACATCCGGTTGTACTTGTCCTAAAAGCAAACTGTGTCCCAAACCCCAAGTTGCCTGAATGCATATTGTTTTTGGTTCGATTTCAATAATACCCGAGGCGATCGCATCCTTTAAAGGCTGTACTAAAACTGCTAGATCGAGCTTTTCCGTACCAATACCCAATTTTTGCCAGTAAAACAAACTCTTTGCCCCAAATAATTCTGCCCAAACTTTTTTTAAGGCTAAAGATAAAGCTTCTGGCTGGCAGAAACACACTTGCGATCTCCACAAACCAATACTGTTCTGACGTAAGGAATGAGGAATTGCCAGAGAAGGGCGTAAAATTAAGATAGCGGCATTTAATTTTTGGGCTGACGCGAACAGCTTTTCTTGCCATTGTTCCGGAAAAGTAGCATCCAAGATCGTCTGGCGACTTTTTTGGGCAACCAATTTGAGGGCGCGATAATCATTTATATTTACGTGCAAGGACGAATCCAGTAAGTTGGCGATCGCCGAAGGAGAATCATCCAAAATACTTAAAAATTCTCGCAGTACGGGAGTACCAATAACAAAACCAGGTACGATTGGATAGCCATGTTGTAAGAGTTGACTTAAGATAAAAACTTGCTCGCCAACTAACAATTGTTCTAGAGGAGTAATTTGGGATAGCCAATAAAGATAATTCACGGCTTTAGCCAACTGCCATTAGTTGTGTATTAGCAACCTCAACTTTGGTAATAAATTCTTCAGTTAACTTGAGAAAAGCTTTAGAACCCCCTGAACTAGGCATTGCTAAAACTGCAGGTGTGAATAAATCTACTGCTTTGGCAACATTAACATCCATGGGAATAGTATTTTCGAACAATTGATGGGGATAAAAATCATCTCTAACACGTTTCATTACTTGCTTATAATATCTACCCAGTAATCCCCCTGCTGAAAGAATAAAAACAATTCCCAGTAAGTTAATATTTAGTGGTTCTAGTGACGACTTATGACTCTCTTTAAGCTTGGCAATTCGTCTTTCTAATAGCTGAATTCCCACTAGAGATAAGGGTTCGGGACGAGCAGGAAGTAAGTAAAAATTACTAGCAGCGATACCGCTACGAGTTAGCAAATTATACCCGGGAGCGCAGTCCATAATAATAAAGTCATAATCATCTACGACTGGTTCGATAATTTGTTTAATCAAAATTCTTTCAAAGCGATCCCAAACTCGCTCAAATTCTTGTTCTTCTGCATCGATTGCTTGCTTGTGGAGCATTTCTGAGACGATATATTCATCATAAAGCTCGATATCTCCTGGCAATAATTCTAGTCCTTCAACATTACAAACCGAAGGATAAATAATATCTTGAACCGATAGTTTACTCCAGGGATTATGAGCGATCGCATGATCTAGAAGGTAACTTAAAGTGCGTCTTTTCTTACGGACTTTGGCAAATTCATGAGGCGAGATTAAGCTTAGAGTAGCACTAATCTGTGAATCCAAGTCCAGAACCAGAACTCGTTTGTCATAGTTTTTGGCTAAACAAGTTGCCAGATTAACGGTGAGAGTAGTTTTGCCTACTCCTCCTTTCATATTGACAGTGCTGATAATTGTTCCCATGGATTTAATTTCTAATAGTTCTTGCTAATTGTGCCAAATTCTTTTGCTGGTAAATCTTGATATTTCCTATATTTTGTAAATGGGAAATATCGGTTATCGGTCATTCGTAGGGGCGGTTCGCGCTTCCCGAAGGGTGCAAAGCAACGCCCCTACAGGAGTCTGTTTGTTTGCCAATTACAGCAGTAGCAACACCGATTAATATTAACAATCCTCCCAGGATAACTAAAAAAGACGGTATTTCAGTAAACACGAGCATTCCTAGAAAACTCGAACCAATTGGTTCAAATAAAATATTAAGAGTTACAAAAGTAGGAGACGATCCAGCGTAATGCCCAGTTAAAGCTGGTATGAGCGACTAACTGGGCTAAAATAGCCATTAACAAAACGTAAAAATTAACCCGATCGCCATCCCTACCACAGTCAAAAATGTAGTAGGGCAAGGCAAATACCAGCAGCGATCGCATAATTAGAGAATTTTCTAGCAACTTGAGTTTGGCTAAAATTGCGCCAAGTAGGTAATAAAATTAGTGCTGCCAAAATCAAACGGGATGCAGCCAGAAAAAGACTAATAAAATAATAAAAACAGCGATCGCTTTTGTAGAGTATCCTTCGATTGCGATCGCGAGCAAAGAGACTATACACCTCGGCAAAGTCGAGATCGCCTTTTCTTCTACTATTTATTTTCTTGCCAATCGGGACAAGAAGATAATTCAGACCAGCCATAGGGATGAAAACCGCAAATCAAACGAGTGCGAGTAGCACGGTTTTGCCCGTAATATTTCCCCTAGTAATGGACACACCCACGACAAGTTGAAGGACGAGAAGCATCCACTTGCTCAAATCCTAGTTGGTTGCGTAAGATATAGCGCTGAGACTGGTAACAATGCCAATATCTATGAATAGCTCTGCATCGAAGTAAGTTAGCAGTTTGAAACAGGAATGAAGCTGGTTGACTTGCTGACTGAGACATAGCTAATGGAGAGAAAGCAAGGACTTCTCTTGGATTATCCCACAGATTCTATCTCGGCTAGGATTAATAATAGAATATACCCTATTAAGTCAGGTGTCATGTGTGGTCGATTTAGTTTAACCCAGTCTACTGCAACTATTGCACAAACTTTTCAGATAGCTGAAGTTCCTACCCTAACTCCTCGCTATAATATTGCTCCAACACAATCAATAGCTACACTCAATCGACCAGATAAAGGTACTCCCCGACAATTTCAATGGATGCGGTGGGGATTAATTCCTAGTTGGGCAAAAGATGTCAAAATCGGCAACCGACTTATTAATGCCAGAGTAGAAACTGTTACTGAAAAACCTTCGTTTCGCGATTCACTCAAACACAAGCGTTGTCTGATTCTTGCCGATGGTTTTTATGAATGGCAAAAACTGGAAAATCGCAAGCAGCCTTATTACTTCCAGCTTAAAAACAGTAAACCTTTTGCTTTTGCCGGATTGTGGTCGCAATGGCAACCAGAACGAGGAGAAGCAATTCTTTCTTGTACTATTATCACCACGACTGCCAATGAATTAGTGCAGTCGGTTCATGAGCGCATGCCTATCATTCTATCGCCCGAAGTTTACGATCGCTGGCTCGATCCCGAACTTACTCACCCAGAATCTATCTTAGATTTATTAAAACCTTATGCCAGCGAAAAAATGCAGGCAATCCCTGTCAGTTCCCTAGTTAATAACCCAGCCAACGATCGCCCCGAATGCGTTCAACAATTAGCCTAAAATAAGTACCTATCGCCTTACCTTAAAATCCTCGGTGCGCAAAGTCTTCAGTAGATCTGTTTGAGAACGCATTCGTCATTCCAGTTTTTATGTATAAGCGCTCAAACATGTCGCCCCATTTTTCTTTTTTACAGGCGATCTTTGCTATTTATTAAAAGTAGAACAAAATATCTTCAGCTGAGTAGCGATCGCGGTGACCATTCCATTAAAGTGTAGGTTATCAACAATTACAGTAAATTTCTCGACGATGACCAACTTTGATAATTTCTATTGTTAATACAGATGATTTAATATTATAAACAATGCGATAATCTCCTACACGAATCCGATAGATAGAATCACTACCAATTAATTTTTTACTACCTGATGAATAGGGATTATCTGCTAAATCTTCTATAGCTTGCAAAATTCTGATAATTATTTGTTTATCTAGCTTTTTAAGTTCTTTTTTAGCCGACTGCTTCCATTCAATTTTATATGATGCCATCTTGTTTAAACTCAGCAATTAAATCTGCATGGCTAGTAGTTGGCTCATCTCGCCTTTCTGCTACGATTGCTAAATCTTCTAGATCTTCTAGTAATTCTTCAAATTGAGCCATGGGTAAAATAACTGCGGTTTTTTCCCCTGATTCATTGGTAATGTAATTTAAAGCTAAATCTTTAGTATTAATCATGTTCACTATTATTTAGATTATGGAATTAATTATAAACAGTAATGCTTTCGGTTAGCTTGGCGATCGCCCCGAATGCATTCAAGCATTAGCTTGAAATAGATGGAATAGGTGCATAGAAATACCGCAGTCAACCTATATATATTTATCGATTGCCAGAAAATTTCTTCCAGTTACTGCAATGTATTCTTTCTATGCCCAGATTATCCACTCAATTAAACCGTATTATCAAATATGTCGCTATTGGTACATTTACCATGGCATTAGTAATTATTTCTACAATTACATTCTCTTCTTTAGAGTCTTCTTTAGCTCATATTCAAGTTGCTGAAGCCATTATTAGCGGCACATCCCAATCCCCAGAAATTACTGGAACTATTACCAATGCTTCTCCAGAAGAATATGGATTTTACATTCACGAGTTTAGTCCAGATGGAACTTCTAGTTGGGATCGAGTATATCCCAGACTAGCCCTTAGCAACAGTCCCTATTCAGTAACTCGGACGTTCCTTTATCCTCCATGATTTCAGTCAACCATTAGGCAATGCTGGATTTCGTATCGCTTGTAGTGTAATTAATATTAGATAAACAACTAATTAATGGTATTTTTAAGGCAAAAAACTCCAAAATAAAAAAACATCTAACTTAGCGTCCTTTGCGCCTTGGCGAGAGAAAAAAATGTGTCCCCGTGCCATTCCTAAAACTCATTCTCGAATCCTTTCCAAAACAGAGATAGCCAAACTCTGGATTCTCTTAGTAGGAGTAAATCAATATCAAGATCCAAACTTACCATCTCTACAATACTCTGCCCTAGACTGTCAGGGTTTAGGAGAGGCACTCACAGAAGCCACCCAAACCTTTCCTGCCAAAGAAGTAATCGTTCATCACGATTTTGCCTCGGCACGACCGACTCTAGCCACAGTACGCCGCAGTTTAGAAAATATTGTCACTCACGCTCGACCCGACGATACAGTTTTGTTCTATTTCTCCGGACATGGAATCTTAGAACCAAAAACCCAAAAAGTAATTCTTTGCCTAGCAGATACCAAAAAAGAAGAACTACTAGATACCGGTTTAGCCCTACAAGAATTATTACAGTGGTTGGGTAAATGTGCTGCCAGCCAACAGCTAGTCTGGCTCGATGCCTGTCATAGTGGCGGAATGACCCTGAGAGGAACAGACGGAATCTCTCTACCCAATCCCACCCCACAACTAGTAAAAGTTTTAAGAAAAAAAGCATCCCAAAGTCAGGGTTTTTATGCCCTGCTTTCTTGCGACCAAACCCAGCAGTCTTGGGAGTTTCCCGAACTAGGACACGGCGTATTTACCTATTATCTGATGCGCGGCTTACGGGGCGAAGCGGCTGATTACCAGGGCATCATTGAAGCAGACGCACTCTATCAATACGTTTATCACCAAACTCTACGCTATATTGATAAAACTAACCAACAAATCCGCCTGATCAATCAACAAAAAAGCAGTCGCGGCGAAAGACAGTTAAATTCCGAATATCCTTTACAAACTCCCAAACGGATTGTCGAAGGGTTTGGTAAAGTGATTTTGGGCAAGCGATCGCCCTCTTCTATCGAGATAAATCCCCGTCAGGCTCTAGTTATCGACGGATTGGGCAATAATCAGACAACTTTAGCTTTTAGTAAAATTTTGCGAGGGACGGGTCATTTTACCCTAGAGTATTTTCCCCAAACAGGCAAACCGTGGTCGGAAGTTAAAGAAGCGATCGCCACTTGTTTGGCTTCTAGTCAATCAGTTAACATTCAGCCCGAAGAGAAAGAGATCGATACTGCCCTCATTTATTTACGAGGCTGGCTGGAAGAAACGGAGGCAGGAGAAGCTTGGATCGTACTCAGAGAAAGGGTCCGTCTTTCTTTTTCCTGGCTCAGACAAATTCTCAGACATTCTCGGGCAACCCAACAAATTATTATCTTAGACTGTCCCGGTGCCGAATCCCTAACCCAATGGGTAGAAGATTTACAATTAGAGTCGGACAGGGGACAATGTCTCATCGCTGCTGCTGCTAATTTGGCTGCGCCCCAACAGTTTGCCCAAGCACTTTTAGACACTCTCAGTAAAGCCGATCGCCAAGCAGGACTCCCCATGGCGGCTTGGATTACTCAATTACAAATCTATTTGGCTGGAACGGAAATTATTCCTCATATCTGGCTATCAGGTAGTAGGGGAGTTATTGAAGTTTTGCCAGGAAGCAGTTCCCCAAGAAGAGTAGATGAGTCGGGAACGTTTGACCTGGGCATCTGTCCTTATATGGGATTACAAGCCTTTACAGAAGACCAGGCCGAGTATTTTTATGGCAGAGAAGCTTTAATCCAAAAATTAATCGCCCAAATTAACCATCATTCTACTCTAGCCGTAGTGGGAGCCTCCGGTAGCGGTAAATCTTCGGTAGTGCAAGCCGGATTGATTGCCCAGTTGCGTCAGGGGAAACAATTACCTGGAAGCGAACAGTGGTGGCTGGGTTGTTTTCGTCCGGGGGTAAAACCCATCGAAGCTTTAGCCAAGAGTTTAGTAGACCCCATTAAAGATCGAGAAAGAACCTATCTACAGTTGCAAATAGAGGGTTTGCTCTATCAAGGAGTAGAAGGATTTGTGCGGTGGCTGCGCAGTCGTCCCGAACCAATGGTCGTTTTGGTTATCGACCAGTTTGAAGAACTCTTAACTTTGACAGCTCAAACCGATCGCCAACCTTTTTTAGAATTAATCTTAGGCGCACTCAAATATGCCAGCGATCGCTTTAAATTAGTGCTGACTATCAGAGCCGATTTTGTGGCTGCTTGTTTGGAAATTCCCGAATTGGCTCCCATTCTGCAACAGTCTAGCGTCCTAGTACCTCCCTACCTAACAGAAGAAGATTACCGCAGCGCGATCGTCAAACCCGCCGAACAAGTCGGTCTTAAAATCGAACCGGGCTTGGTAGAAATCTTACTCAAAGAATTAAACCATTCTGCAGGAGATCTGCCTCTACTACAGTTCGTGCTGCAACAGTTGTGGGAACGTCGCCAGCGAGGAAAACTTACTCTAGCAACTTATCAGCAACTGGGTGGCATCAAAGGGGCGTTAGAAAGACAAGCCCAAACCGTCTATGACAGTCTCGATCCCGAAGTGCAAGATTGTGCCAGATGGATCTTTCTCAACCTAACTCAATTAGGGGAAGGAACCGAAGATACTCGCCGCCGCATCAGCAAATCAGACCTGATCGTCCCCAAATATCCTCACTCTTTGGTAGAAAGAACCCTTCAAGCCCTTACTGCGGCTAAATTAGTAGTCATCAATCTCGACCGAGGCATCGACCCAGGACAAAGTAGAAGCGATCGCACCTCACCAGATGAGGACGAACTATTCCAAGAAGCCATGCGCCAAGAGGCAACGGTAGAAGTAGTCCACGAAATTCTGATCCGTCATTGGTCGACCCTGCGCTGGTGGTTAGAAGAAAATCGCGCCAGAATGCGCGCCCAAAGGCAAATCGAACAAGCAGCTAATCTTTGGCAGCAAAAAGAAAGACAACCAGATTTTCTCTTGCGAGGAGTTCGTTTGGCAGAAGCAGAGGAACTCTATATTAAATACACCGACGAACTAACAGAAGTAGCTAAAGAGTTTATTGCCGCTTGTTTAGACGCGCGCGATCGCGAACAAAAAGAAATTAAACGACGTTTGCGACGCACTCAAGTGACAGCAGCAGCTTTAGGTATTTTGGGGTTAGCGGCTACAGCTTTTGGCGGTTTAGCCTATCGACAAAAATTACTGGCGCAGATGGAAAATATCGATGCTCTCAATGCTTCCTCAGAGGCTCTCTTATTATCCAATCGACAGTTAGAATCCCTGCTCACCAGCGTCAGAGCCGGACGAGAACTGAAGCAGATCGGCAGTTGGGGACAAAAGCTGATCGGTGCAGACAGTTGGACAAAAACAACCATGAAAACTGCCACTACTCTGCAACAAGCTGTCTACGAAACCCAAGAACTAAATCGTTTAGAAAACCACAGCCAACAAGTTAATGCTGTCAGTTACAGTCCTGACGGTCAACTAATCGCAACAGCTAGCGACGATCGCACTATTAAACTGTGGCACAAAGATGGGGGATTAATTACTACCCTCACCGGACATGAAGAGCGAGTCACCAGTATTGCCTTCAATTCTGATGGCACTCTCCTAGCCTCTGCCAGTGCAGACAACACCATTAGACTATGGCAGATAAACCATAACGAAGTCCAACCCCTACGCCAATTAAAAGGACATCAAGATTGGGTAACCAGCATTGCCTTTAGTCCTGACGACAATTTCCTAGCTTCTGCCAGCCGTGACGGCAAGATCGAACTATGGCGGTTAGATGGAACGCCAGTAACCACCCTAACCGGACACCAAGGCTGGGTTAACTCCGTCAGCTTTAGCAATGATGGCAAGATGCTCGCTTCCGGCGGTGAAGATAATACGATCCGGTTGTGGGAAATTAATAACGGCATTGGCAAAGAAATCAAAAAAGTTGAAGGAAATAGCGATCGCGTTACTCGGGTAACTTTTAGTCCCGATGGCAAATTATTAGCTTCTGCTAGTGGCGATGGAGAGGTCGAACTTAGGCGAGTAGCCGATGGTAATCTTCTCAATACTTACTCTCAAGGAGAACAAGTTAACGCTCTAACTTTCAGTCCCGATGGCAAATTATTAGCTTCTGCTGGGGTTGATGGTAGAGTCGCTATCTGGAGTCGAGATGGAATATTGCAGCAGATTTTAGCCGGACATGGAGGGGAAGTTCTCGATCTCAGTTTTAGTCCTTCTCTCCAACAGCAAAACCAACCTTACGTTCTCGCTTCTGCCAGTGCCGATAAAACCGTAATCTTGTGGCAAGTTCGCGATACTGCTTCCCCCTCAGCAGATGGTGTCTATAGCGTTAGTGTGTCACCCTCCTCTCCAGATACTTTTGCTACTGCTGAATTTGATGGCAAGATTAAGTTGTGGCGCAGACAGCCAGACAATAGCCTCCAATTACTGCATACTCTGTCCGGACATCAAATGACTGTTTCCCAAGTACAGTTTAGTCCCGACGGCAAAATCTTAGCCTCTGCTAGTTGGGATAAAACTATTAAACTCTGGCGTGTCAGTGATGGAACTTTACTAGAAACTGTTACGGGACATCAAGATGGGGTTACCAGTATCGCTTTTAGCCCCAATACGCAGAAAGGAGAATATGTGCTTGCTTCTGGTAGCGAGGATCGAACCATTCAACTGTGGCAAGTAATTAATAATGGCAGTAAATATAATACATCTCTTCTACAAACCCTAACAGGACATCAAGATAGCATCAAAAGCCTGGCTTTCAGTTCTGATGGCGAACTACTAGCTTCCGGTAGCTACGACAACACTATTAAACTGTGGAGTCTAGACGGAAGACTTCTACAAACTCTCCAAGGACACAACCTTGCAGTTGCAGCTTTGCAATTCAGTCCTAGCGATCACATCTTGGCTTCTGGAGGTTTGGACAATACGATTCAATTATGGCGCATTGACAAAATCGGTAAAGAGACAGCACCCTTCCGCACCCTCAGCGGACATCAAGATGGAGTTATCAGTCTTAACTTCAGTCCCAATGGTAAAACTCTGGCTTCTAGTAGTGCCGACGGTACCATTAAGCTTTGGAACACTGGCGACAGTACTTTACTAAAAACTTTGAAGGGACATCTATCACCTATCAATAGTTTGGCTTTTATGAGAGATGGTCAAACATTGATTGGTACAGAAGAACAACAAGGTATTATCGTATGGGATTTTGAGTTAGATAAATTATTAACCCAAGGTTGCGATCGCCTTTCTAATTATTTACAAAATAATCCGAATTTTCAACAGAGCGATCGTCAGATTTGTCCTAGGTAAATTAACGTTCCGGTTCAGCGGCGGCGCGGAAGCGCCGTCCGCTGCAACCGGTTGTTATGCGCCGGCGCTCAGTCAGAGCGCCGGTTCGACCCGAGGCGGATGTCCAACCAAGCACGATTCAGTGCCTCTCGGTTCCCAGGTCGTCAGAGTGCCCCGCCTTCACCCGAGGTCACTGGACGATGGGGCGTCCATCGGTACGGTACGGGTTCTGTTTTTCGTCGTCCTTCCACGTTTGTGGCCAGCCGGTCGGTGAGTCTTCCCACCATTCCTGCCGCCCGTAGACAGTCAAGTCGAGCAAAGGGTAGCTGTTGCCCATCACCTCGACGCCGCGCCTCGTCGTCCAGTAGGTCTCAAAGACCCTGTCGCCTTGTCGCAAGTAGCAAACGAGGTACATTGTGCCCGCCCGGCGACCATCCAAGAGAGCGTCAAGCGACGTTCCCTGGACCGAGTACCATGGCATTTCCCAACCCATGAAGTCACGGTACCGGGCGCTCACTTCGTACGGGCCCTGGCAGAACGTCGCGTAGGTAACATCACGGGAATGAAGGAAGGACAGCTCGCGTACCTGCGCCGTGTACAAGGCGCAACCCTCGCACTGCTCCGCCGCGGGGTGTCCGGTATGCCACATGAAGTAGTAGGCGATAAGCATCCTGCGGCCCTCGAATGCGTCCAACAGCGTCACCGTTCCGCGCTCATGGATCAGCGGTGTCCCGGCATTCACCTCGACCATGGGAAGCCGGCGGCGGGAGGCAGCGATGGCGTCGCCTTCCTTCATGTGCGCCTTCTCTCGAATCCGCAATGCGTCTACTTCGGCCTGGAAGGTGCTCCGATCGACCACCTTCGGCGCTCTAAGTTCGTCACTCATGTTGTCTTGTCCTCCTTACGTTGCGTCACGACGCATAACGTCGGCGATCAGCGGCGGCTAGTAACCTTTGCTTCTACACCACCAACTAAATACCCCGTCCGCTGCAAGGGGGTTGTTGGGCTGCTGACGCTACTGCTATCGCCATCGCCATGATGCGAGAAGAGCTATAGATGACAAGATCAGCATTAATCCTGATGCCCAGCCATAAGCAGCTCCAAGACCAACTATTTTACTCAATGGTTGACTCACAAAAGGTGATAGGAACTGTCCTAAGAAAAATGAGGTTGTAATGCCACTTACTACTCTTCCACGTAACATTTCTGGTGTAACTGATGTTAAACAAAGGTTCATATTAGGCATCAACAAACCCAATCCTGCTCCAGCGATCGTCAGTCCTACCAACACAACACCATAATTTCCGGTCGAACTGATAATTCCATAACCCAGTGCCATATTGATAAAAGCAATACCATAAATAGCGATAAAGCTTAGGCGAGCTTTGATTCGACGATACAGAATAGAACTGAGCGCTGAAAAGAAAGAAAGTAGGGCGATCGCAAATCCTTCTTGAGCAGCGTTCGTGTTTGCAACCTGAGTTAGGTAGAACGGCAGTTGCACTGGGATGAAATAAAACACAATCTGTGTAATCACAGCAATGCCATAGGTTAGTGCTACAAGCTGCAAAGGAAACCGTTGAAATTCAGTAGTAGGAACGTGTGCAATATTTTGGTCTAATTGTTGACGCGATGGTTCTGGAAGTGACAACAGAGCAAGCGGAACTAATGCTAATGCGATGAGATAAATGAGAAAGGGCAAGCGCCAGTTGATATCAGCTAAAAAGCCCCCCAGAGTAAGAAATAGCACACCTCCCAATCCCATAAAGCCTGCCTGTAGCCCTAAAAACTGGGCACGAGCACTTCCAGCGTAGTAATCGGCAATCAAAGTTGTGGCAATCGTCATGATTCCCGCAACACTCACACCCAGGAATGCACGACCAACCAAAAGCCAATTTAAGTTGGAGAGCAAAAATCCTGAACTCCCTGCTATTCCGTAAAGACATAACGCCAAGAGAAGGAGTGGCTTACGCCCTAGACGGTCAATAATAATCCCAACTAAAGGAGCACCAAGGGCAATGAATAAAGCAGGCAGGGTCAAAGCTAACCGCACTAAATAATCAGCATTAGGGACTGTAGCGAAATGCTCTCGCATTGATGGAAGAGATGGCGCAATCGTTGCCCCTGACATAACAGTTAGGGTACTCACCATCAATAGTGTGAGTCGAGTCGATATTGAATCGAGATTAAGAGATTTATCAGCCATCTTAAATATTAGTTGCTATGCTCCTTTGGCAAGCCTGAACAGATCGCGATTACCGCTAGACCAAAGTACTGAGAACTTCCATCGCCGAATCTTCCAATCGGATTCACTACGAACCAACCCTGCTGTATAGTAGCCGCCCATTTCAAATGTGCTATCCCCTTGATCGTTCGGCAAAAAGTGCATAGCACGCACATGAGCTAGACAAGTTGCAGAATCATCTAATATTTCGACAGCATGGTTGGTAATTAAATGCTGAGTCGCTTGGAATCCTGACAAATCTTGGCGAGCGGTATTGACGATTTCTTCTGGCTGTAAGCTACCTGCCGCTACTCCAATTGAAGAATAGTCAAATTCGACAGGATTGACAAAGAGGCTGTGAAAACGCTCCCAATCATGAAGATCGATCGCCAAACCATAACGGTTAACGACTTCAATAATCTTTGCTCGATCGTCTGGCGAGGCTATGAATTTATTAGTCATGTCTAGATTAAGCTCCAATGTTAAAGGCACATTGCCTGAATTTATCATGGCTATCGGAGCAACTCAACATCAACCTAACGCTGAACACCCCACAGACAATCTCCAAAAAACAGCCTCAACCGATAACTGAAAGCAGCCCAACGTTCCGGTTCAGCGGCGGGCCGCGCAGCGGACCGTCCGCTGCAACCGGTTGTTAGAAGTTGGGCTCATTCGAACATGGCCGTATATCTGCGTTGCATTTCCTCCGGTTCAACCTTCTCAATCTCGTGCCCTAGCATCCATTCGTGGCCGAAAGGATCGCGGATGGTGCATGAGCGCTCACCGTAGAAGGCGTCGGATGGTTCACGCACCATGACGGCACCCGCTGCAACTGCGCGAGCGGCCAGCTCATCGCAATTGTCGCAATGAAGGTGAATAACTAGGCCAGTAGCGCCTGGTTCCTGAGGAGCGAGGCAATTGTACTCCGGGAACTCGTCCGAGAGCATAAGCACAATGTTTCCAAGGTCCAGCTCCACGTGTCCGATTCTCCCGCCGGGCTCGGCAAGCCGAAACTTCTCTACTGCGCCAAATACCGAGGTGTAGAACTGAATAGCGGCCTCTGCGCCGTTGACACGCAGGTATGGAAACACCTCATGCACTCGGTTTCGATTCTGGCTCATTTCGGATCCTCCTTTGGACTTCTAACTATCTATTATGCGGAAACTTTCTGGATATTCACCCTATATGGGACAAAAAACAGAAATTTTCCGTATATACAACCTATATAGAATGATATCGAGAAAATTTCGGTATATTCGACGGTGATATCCGGACTTTTTCTGGATATCATGCCAAATAAGTATAATATCAAGAATTTTTCGGGATATCATTCTGTGGAAAAACCTCCTAAAAAACTCCTTGAACAGGTTAGCGATGTTATCCGTCTCAAGCATTATTCCTATAAAACTGAAAAAAGCTACGTTAATTGGATTAAACGCTACATCATATTCCATGATAAGCGGCATCCTCAAGAAATGGGCGGAAGAGAAATTGAAGAATTTTTGACTCATTTGGCGGTAGAAGAAAATGTAGCTGCATCTACCCAGAATCAAGCTTTAAATGCGATTTTATTTTTGTATAAGGAAGTTCTTAAACAAGAATTAGATTTACAAGTTGATGCGGTAAGAGCTAAAAGAAGTAGATATCTTCCAACAGTTTTAACGAAAGAAGAAGTTTTGGCTATCATCGATAATTTATCGGGTGTTTATCAGCTTGTAGTCAAGCTTCTCTATGGTACTGGATTGCGACAAACTGAATGCTTACAACTGCGTGTTAAAGATCTCGATTTTGCTCAAAAACAGCTTATTGTTAGAGATGCTAAAAAGATCTCGATTTTGCTCAAAAACAGCTTATTGTTAGAGATGCTAAAGGGATGGAAAGTCGAGTAACAATGTTACCGACAAGTTTGATAGAAGAATTACAGTTTCATTTACAGATTGTTAAGCGTTTACATCAACAAGATTTAGAAAAAGGCTACGGTTCAGTTTATTTGCCGTTTGCTTTGGAAAGAAAATATAAAAACGCTAATCGCGAATGGATTTGGCAGTTTGTCTTTCCGTCCGATAGAATTTCTCAAGATCCTCGCAGTAAAATTATTCGTCGTCATCATCTCCATGAAAGCGGATTACAGAAAGTTTTGAAACAAGCAGTTAAAACAGCAGGGATTAATAAACGGGTAAGTTGTCATACGTTTCGCCATAGTTTTGCGACTCACTTGTTACAAAATGGCTATGATATTAGGACAGTACAAGAATTATTAGGACATAAAGATGTCAAAACAACGATGATTTATACTCATGTGTTAAATCGCGGTGGTAGAGGTGTCAGAAGCCCTCTCGATTCTTGATAAGTTTAGTTGAAGATTAAAAGGCGATCTTACTGGCATAGTTTCTAAAAAATTGCGATCCCTACTCTTCGATAGTTAATTTCTTTTGCTTCTTTCATAAGTATTTAGGTAAAACTAATTACATAGCGATCGCGCTGGCACAGTTTTTAGAAAATTGCGATAAGTTTCTTCTTGTTGCTTTGTTTACCGCTTCTCACTATTAAAACTCCTAAACTAAGCTGGAATAGTTTCTAGGGGAAGACTCTATAAATCTCCTTGCGGTGGGCAATCCTCTGGCAAATCAGAGTCTTGTTATTCTTCTCAACTGTGATGCCAATTCGATAATCACCAACTTGAATTTTGTACTTGTCGGGATAGCCTTTCATCTTTTCCAAATATCCCAAATCAAACGGATTCTCTGACTTCAACTGGCGGAAAACAATCGGCTCGATACGTTCTTGAACTTTGATGGGTAAAGCAGCCAAATCTTTTAAAAAGTGTTTGGTGTATTCAACTTTCCACATGCTGATTCTTCAAGGATTGATAGTAAGACCATGCTTCATCCTCAGATAGCCTTTCCTCATCTTCAGTTTCCGTCATCAGTTTGTTCAAGCCAAAGTTTTCGAGAATTTCTTCAATTTGCTGAAATTCTGCGATCGGGATTTGAACTGCGATCGGTTGTTGGTTTTCATCAACAACCAAGTTTTTGTTGATCTTAAGCATAGCTTGTCATTTTTTTTTAGAGATTGTCTTCTGCTCAGATAATAACCCGATGATTGTTACAACACCAACTTGGCACTCAATTTTTAATTTTTAAGAGTTAAAAACTTTAGCGATCGCATTGGCACAACTTTTTAAAAATTTGCGATCGCGTAGCGCCTCAGCTCCGCTGAGATCGCCTCTCCCCTTATCTACACACTAATCCCAATCTCCGACAACGCGAGCGTCAGATTTGTCCTAGGTAAATCCTATTAATAAGTTAAGTTCTAGGAAGCTATTAACGAGCGATTGGCTTTGCCACTGCCTGAAGGCAGATCGCCAATACATAATACCAAAAACCTTTTCTAACCAAAGATAACGCCGAAGCTCACCGGCAGCAATGAAGCGTAGCGGAATTGCCTCCGGTGCAGTTCTTTGTTATGCCTATTTTGGCTTCTGAAAGTACAAGAAAACACCTAATTCTCCCCCATGATCGGTAAACTCAGCGTAGAAGTTGCGTATGCCCGCTGTTTGCATTAAGAATAAGAGTTCATTTACGTTGTATGGATTCATCTGCATTTCTGGATCTCTTCGAGGAAATAATTTTTTGACAAGTCGTTTTAGTCTTTGGGTTGGTTCCCATGCCTTAAGGCGGGCTTTCAGCGGAACTACGCCATAGCTCTTCTTAAAAGCACTCTTCGAGTATGTGAATTGAAGAGCGCAAATACCTCCCCTCTCTAAGTGGTTAAGAAGGTTCATGAAAATGCGCCTCCCCCTCTCAACAGGTACATGCTGAAAAACGATAACGGAATGAATAAAATCAAAGCATCCATCTAAAAAAGAGAGGTTATCGTCAGACTTGAATAAATTCACATTTATCACAGAGTATTCTTCACAATTTTTTTGTGCTTCTTTCAGCATTGAACCAGAGACATCAATCCCCACGACATGTTCTGCTATTTCCGCTAGTGGAATGACGAGTCTTCCAGTTCCACAGCCAAAATCTAAAACTCTCTTAGGCGAAAAGTCTCGATCGAGATGGTTCCTGCAGACTTTTAATACGTGGTTTATATGGCTCTTTCCAGATTCAAAAAACTCCGCCTTTATCTTTTTGGTAAGGTTTCTATTCCGAAATTTTTCGTGAGTTATTACTGCAAAATAAGGATCCCTCTTGCCCCACTTTTCCCATTCTGTATCTGTGCTCATATCACTTTCTTCTTCCTTTGTAAGGCATAACTATTTATTCTACTGACGTTTTCCATATAACTACTCTATGTACCAACTGTCTTGACAAAAAAAGAAATTTTAGCAATTATTCAGCAATTAAATTTTTTCCTTAGATCTCTTTTAGAGGAACTTGGTCGCCTTGGTTGAGAAATATTTTCAATTTGTCAACAACGCGCTCAACTCCGCTGCGCTGAAGGCGATCGCAACTCCTCGATGGTTAATTCCTTTCACTTTTTACCCTAAGTACTCAGACAAAATTAATTACATAGCGATCGCGCAGCGCCTCAGCTCCGCTGAGATCGCCTTTCCAATTATCTACACACTAATCCCAATCTTCAACAGCGCGAGCGTCAGATTTGTACTAGGTAAATTTCATCTAAAGTTAGATAGTCATTTGGAGTATTAAACCGCCCTACAATAGACGCTTACCCACAGAATGTTAATATTTTAATAAAATAACCAAACAGGTATTGACCAATGACTATGGCGAAGCCGCAAGCTGAATCTCAACGCAAAGTACTTCTATATCCTGGTGAGGATAGTTATTTTGTTGTTGAAGTACCCAGTTTGCCAGGATGCATTAGTCAGGGAAAAACTCGTGAAGAGGCACTAGCCAATATTGAAGAGGCAATCGCGCTCTATATCGAAGTTTTGCAAGATCGAGGCGAACCTATACCAAATGATACAATTGAGATAATTCTGGTATGAGCAAGTTGCCTGTTATCTCAGCTGCAGAATGTGTCAAAGCACTTGAGCAAATCGGCTTTGCTGTAGCTCGCCAGCGTGGAAGTCACATCGTTTTAGTGCGTGAAGATCCCAGAACAACAGTCTCTGTACCAGCTCATAAAGAACTCGATCGGGGTACTTTGCGTGCAATTGTTCGGCAAATAGGCTTGAGCGTGGACCAATTTGTTGAACTTTTATAAGGCATCTTGTAAGGTAATTGCACTCCACTAGATGATATTTATTTGAAGAGTCAGCATGAGTTCTAGAAAGCTATTTTAGAGCGATTTGCTTTTCCACTGAGAGATAACGCTAAGTTAAGCGGCTGCAAATAAGCTCAAACTCAGCACGAGGGGCTTTTGTCCGTCCGCTCGAACGACTTGTTAGCCTGTATGGTGGGAGTAAAAGCTTGGTTATCTCGCATCACTTTAATCAAAAACCGTAACGCCTTATTAACCGCATCAGAACTGGGAAACATCTCTCGACATCAGGTTCTAACCGCACAGTTCGCCAAAACTTTTTCTTTCAGAGCCTAACCTTCTGACTCGTAGGCTCTTCAAGTCGTACTCTGCTCGCAGATCATCTTCCATTTCCGGCTTATCCCTCCTCATCTTCAGAGTGGTCTGGATCATAGAAATCAACATAAAGAGGATCGTCAAAAACTGTTTTTGCTCTACTCAAACTGCATGAAATCATTGTAAGTACTCAAACAAAATTAATTACATAGCGATCGCGTAGCGCCTCAGCTCCGCTGAGATCGCCTTTCCAATTATTTACACACTAATCAACTGTCTGATTTAGCTAAATTACTGGAATTAAGCCAGTTTCATTTTAGCCGACTCTTTAAGCAACAGGAGTACCGCCTTACCAATAGGTTCTTCAGCAACGGATAGAACGGGCGAAACATCTGCTTAAAACTACAAATTTACCTGTTATGGACATTGCTTTATTATGTGGACTTGGTAGCCATAATCATCCGGGTAAATGGTTTCGTCAGTATACAGGAACGACTCCTAAAGCATTTCGAATAAGATAAGCGATCGCTTCTTTTGATAGATAAACTTAATGTCACCCACCTAACGGAAAACTTAAAGTACTATCTGTCTCGACAAAGAACTTAAGCAGCTTTCTAAGAAAGCTCTTTCAAAATAAGTAGAAATGCTCAGTCTATATCCTCGCTTTTTTCCTGCCTAAATGTGCAATCCCACATAAAATGCTAACGGTGAAGATGAGCGGCTGCAAATAACCTTAAATTCAGCACCAGGTGCTTTTGGTAGTCCGCTCCAAGCGAATCGTTATGCGGTGTTTCAGCATTTGTTACCACTCCTGCTAAAGATGCAAGTGGTGTTTCTACGCTGTTTTCTAAAAAGATGATATAACAGTGTTATGAGAAAAAACACTGTTATAGAAAAGAGCGGTGTTACAAATTACCGCGCCGCTCAAGACCTACATCAACTAGAACTCCGCAAAGGAATTCTGGACGATGTCAGCGATCTTCTAATGCATGAGGGAACCGCCGCCTTGAGCATGAGGCGGATTGCACAACTCGTTGGCTGCTCAACAACGGTGCTTTACACCATGTTTGGCAACAAACAAGGATTGATTGATGAACTCTATCTGAGGGGCTTTGAGATGGTACGCCAAACTCTAGAAGCTGTTCCTCGTTCAGGCGCTCCACAAAACTACATATATGCCTTGTGTTATGCCTATCGGAATTTTGCTCTCACCCACTCAACATACTACGCCATTATGTTTCTCAAAGTCATGCCGGAGTACACTCCCTCAGAAGCAAATCGTCAACTGGGACAAAAAAGCTTTCAGCTTCTGGTTGATGCGGTGCAAGATTGCGTTACCCCTGACTCTATCACTGAAGATGAAGCCTGGGAAATTGCTCGCATCATTTGGGCAACAGTCCACGGTCATATAGGGCTAGAGTTAGCTGGGCATTTTGACTATCCTGGCGTGTCATCTCAACAGATGTTAGAGCGAGCCTTGCAAGCCATTGTTGAACAACTTTTGTCAACTTCTAATCGCGTTAAATGAATCACCTTTTGTCACTGCCCTGGTTACTGATGGTGGGATCTGCTTGCTGCAACTGTACTGGCTCGCTACTGTTGAAGCAATCGCGTTTAGTAGCAGTGAATTCTAGCTTTTTGGCAACCTTGCTGTCGCCTTGGTTTCTCGCAGCTTTGGTCATCTATAGTACTGGACTACTTTTGTTTGCCAAAGCACTTGACCACCTGCCTGTCTCAGCAGCAGTTCCATTTTCGACAGGGCTTGGATTTATCTTGATTACAATCCTGTCGCATTACCTGTTTGGCGAACGTTTGACTACTAACCAGCTAGCCGCTGCAAGCTTGATTTTTGTTGGAGCGATCGGGATTACCCGTTGATATTTTCGTCAATCTGAAGAAGGTAAGGCAATGACTCATTTTGGCATTCTCTGTTTAGGAGCAACTGGTCACTTAAATACGATATTTCCGCTAGGACACGAACTCCAACAGCGTGAGCATCGTGTCACTATTTTTAGTGCCCCAGATATCCAACCAAAAGCACAAGCGGCAGGTTTCAACTTCTGCAATATTTATACCGCTGTCGATAGTAGAGCCGTCCCTAACCAACCTGCCCAACCGGAAAAACTTGCAAACATAACTGGAATAAATCGCACTTTCCAGAATTTTGCTCGATATGCAGAGACTCGACTTCAAAATTCTACGATGATTCAGGAACAGGATATCGAAGCGCTGCTCATTGACCTATCTATTTTTGAAGGAGGGACGATCGCTGACTACCTTAACCTTCCTTACATCACAATTTGCTGCATACTGCCTTTTTATCAAGATCCAGCGATTCCTCCCATTGCAACGACTTGGAAATATAATCCTGCATGGTGGGCGCAGCTACGGAACCGCGTTGCATACAGCCTATTCAACCTTATGGCACAACCTGTTTTGCAAGTAATTTCTCGCTACCGTCAGGGGTGGAACTTACCTGCATATACGCACCCTAACGATATCTTTTCTAAGCTGGCAGTTATCACCCGCCACATACCTGAATTTGAATTTCCGCGTCAACTCCCGCCCCACTTCCACTTCACTGGGTCATTCCATGAGTCAATCGCAAGGCAACCCGTCGGTTTTCCGTTTGAACGATTAAACGAAAAACCGCTGATTTACGCTTCAATGGGAACAATCCAAAATCGTTTTGATTTTGTTTTTTACACCATTGCAGAAGCCTGTACTAGTCTGGATGTGCAACTGGTTATTTCTTTAGGAGGGGGACTGGAAGCGCAAGCATTCTCTAATCTTCCTGGCAATCCGCTCGTTGTGAAGTACGCCCCACAATTGGAACTTTTGCAAAGAGCCAGTCTTAACATTACCCACGCTGGACTCAACACAACTTTAGAATCACTGAGCTATGGGGTTCCGATGGTTGCAATCCCGGTCACGGATGACCAACCTGGAGTTGCAGCACGAATTGCCTGGACAGGAACTGGTGAATTAGTCAAGCTTTCTCAGTTAAGTGTTCCTAAACTACGAGGGGCGATCGAACGGGTACTAACTGAAGAATCTTACAAACAAAATGCTGTTCGATTACAAGCAGTGATGCGCCAAACTAGAGGAGTCAACCGAGCAGCCGATATTATCGAACAGGCTGTCTCTACAAGGAGTCCAGTTATCTGTTGAAGATTCCAACGTTATTGACGAGAATATCTAAACAGCCATCTTTTCTCGGATTTCAACAAATGTGTTTTGAACCGCAACTTCATCTGCCACATCAAATGGTAATGAAAAGGCTAATCCGCCGTCAATAGCTGCAACTGCCTGATTAAGCTGTTCCAGGTTTCGCCCAGATAACACACGCACCAGCTTTGACAAGTAAATTGGCAATTTCCAGCCCCAATCCTCGTCCTGCTCCAGTGACTAGGGCAACTTTTCCAGCTAATGAGAACTCTGATAACGTCACAATAATTGCTTTCCAGGGTCGTTCTCGAAAAATAATTGCATTCCACAGACAATTTGACAACTACGCCCCACGACTGAAACGAAGCCAGCTAACGGTTTGGCTGAGCGGCTGCAAATAACTCTGACATGCATACCAGAGGCGTTCAACAGTTCGCTCCAGCCGAATATATTATGCCGTGCGCTCTCACAAGTCGATGCGAAACTCAACTCCATGTTGAGTAAATCCTAGTCGCTGATACAATTCATGAACTTTGGATCTAGAAGTACGACTCGTTGCAATGAGCTTGTAGCAATTTGCTTCTTTGGCTAATTCAATCACTTGTTTAACGAGTTCTGAACCTACCCCCTTACCTCGATAGGCTTCATCTACGTATACATCCTCCATCAAACCAAACGGTCGATCGTGCAAATCGTTGTACATCAGGTAGATATAAGCTCGACCAACCTCAGTCCCATTGTCTGTGACAGAGATGCGGATGCCTGTTGCTTTAACATCTTGGTTTTCAAAGTCCACACCCCTTACTCCTCCTGTTAATTTTATGCCTGATGGCTCTGGCATCTACACTCAATACTGTGCAAAATCATAGCGTTGATAACGATCGCCAACCTAGACAAACCGATCGATCGAGCGGAAGCTATTTTTAGAGCGATCGCCAATACATAATACCAAAAGCCTTGTCCAACGAAAGAGAACAACCAAAATCAGCGGCAGCACAATCAACTCTGAAAGCTACGCAAAAGCTCGAACTTGCTGTTCGCTGCACTGACTTGTTAGTCTGCTTCTTCACTAACAACCTGACACTGACTGGCTTCTAAAGACTTGCAGATAGGATTGAATTTTTCCATATAACAATTTAAATCTAGGTATTATGCAGAAATTTTCCGTATAATGGCTCAAATCAGGGGCGGTAGGTAAGATCGAACTAAACACCAGTGGTTCTCACCCGTCCGCTGAATTTGAATCGTTATACGGCGATCGTCAAGCTCTACTCTATTCCAAAGCTCTATGTTAGGAGAAGCTATCAGCCACTTCGACTAACCAATCTACAAACTTTAGAATCAGTGTTTCTTTGGGGTGGTTTTCTAAATACACTGCCGAATAGTTAAAACCATCTAGCGATACATCAAAGGGTTGCACTAAAAAACCTAATGCCACATCATTAGCGACATGAATGCTGCTACATAAAGCTACGCCTTGACCTGCGATCGCGGCTTGAATGGCTAAACTTTCTTCGTTGAATTTAAGTCCACAATTTGGGTCAATGGTGTTCAGCCCTGTGAGTCTAAACCAGTTTTTCCAGTCAGGGGCCTCTGTTCCAAAATGAATCCATTCAAAATGCAATAGAGGATGATGCACCAAGTCACCTGGCTCTTTTATGGGATACTTACCATCCAACAAATGTGGACTACAGACGGGGATAAATACATCTGACATGAGTTTACAAACTACCAATCCCGGATAATTGCTTTTGCCGTAGCGAATGGCTAAATCAACCTTTTGCATATGTAAGTCTACTACATCATTCGAGGTTTGTAGGCGAAGATCAATTTCAGGATGAGTTCGTTGAAACTCAGCTAAGCGAGAAACTAACCACTTGGCTGCAAATACCGTCGTCATGCTCACAGTTAACGCGGTAGATTCTGGAATTTGCTTCAAATGGGCGATCGCCGCGGCGATCTCATCTAAGCTTTTGCTCACTGCCGGATACAAGAGTTGACCCGCTTCAGTCAACGCCAGAGGACGGGGACGGCGGCGAAACAATAACACCCCCAAGTGTTCTTCCAACACCTTGATTTGATGACTGACTGCGGTTGACGTGACATCTAGTTCTTCAGCCGCCTGCTGAAAACTCAGATGTCGAGCTGCAACCTCAAAGGTATGCAAAGCATTGAGCGGTGGCAGAGATCGCATAGATTTGTCAGTGAGTTTTTCTCATCCTAAACGTGAGCAAATTAAATTTGCAATCCCTGTTTATTCCTTGCTATTGTTCAAATTAAGGAAATGAAACAGTTTCCTAACCGCTCAAGAGCCTGATTAAAACTCATCTAAAGCCGAGTGTCTGGGCAGACTTTCTCAGATTTCTAGCCAGCAGAAATATTGTGTCTGTGGGTAGAGTGAACGTTGGACTCAACAGAGCCTGCTGGAGTTTTGTGGGCGTTTAAGACGGGTAATCCTCTTTCAAGCAAACTCAACCCTTTACAAGGATAAGAATTATGGCTAATACACTCTCGATTGGTGGAACAGCAAATATTCGGGCGATCGATGCTACCAACTTTGCAGTTGCAATGACCGGAGTCTTTGATGGAGGTGTCTATGCCAGAATCACTGGAGCCACAGACTCTCCTGATGGGAAAAAGCACTACGATCTTCGTCACTACTTCGTTGCTGATGACGGTAGCTACGTTTACACCCAAGATAAGTCCGTGCATACACCCGTTGAAGGAACAATCTACTTTGCTCAAACGGAATACACCGTTGTGGAAGCAGGCGGAAAATTTGAGGGCATGACAGGTTCCTTTAGAAGCTGGGGTGCGATCGACTATGGCAGAGGGGTTGGTGTTCTGCGGTTTGAAGATCAACTTAGCCGTTCGTGAAGATGGTGGAACCTAACTTAGACTCAATTCATCTACTCACCGCATCCTAACTCTCCAATCATTTTCTAGGGGATGTGATTGAAATCTGCATTGTCACTCGCAACTATCAGAAAACGATGGCAGGCTTCGTTAAATGGGAAATTGGCTCCCGGCGAGTTTATACCTTTAATCCTGAAACCGTTACGGAACAGACTTACAGAGGGCAGCCTGCTGAATATGCCATTAAAGTCTGTTTTGCTCAATCCAAGAATGTGATCTGGGAAATTATGCAGCCCTTGTCTAGATCGACGATCTTCCAAGAATTTCTGGATCGGCACGGGCAGGGGATTCATCACATTGCGTTTAATCGTGGCGATCGCCCCTGGGACGAGCGTATCCAAGAGTTTGAGTGTCCAGAACCTGAAGACTGGTTCCCTGCACCCCCTCTTTATCGGAGAACACAAAAATGGCTACCGTATTAAAAATTGATGCTAGTGCGCGCGTGACCCGTTCTCTCAGCCGAGGTCTCACTACTGCATTTACCGAACAGTGGTTGAAGTCTAGACCCAACGACACCCTGATTACACGGGATGTAGGATTGAATCCGCCCCCAGCCATCAGCGAGGCATGGATCGCTGCCGCGTTCACTGCACCCGAGAAGCGAACTCCCGATCAACAGGAGGCACTCAAGGTTTCCGATCAGCTTCTGGAAGAACTAGAGCCTGCCGATCTGATCGCGATCGGCACGCCGATGTACAACTACGGAATGCCAGCGGCACTTAAAGCCTGGATAGATCAAGTGATTCGGATTGGACGTACCTTTTCATTGGATCTAGCCCGTGGTGAACAACCGATCGAACCTATTTTGACCCGAAAGACTCTAGTCATTCTGTCTTCATCGGGGGAAGGCGGCTTTGAACTCGGTGGTGTTCATGCCGCCATGAACCATCTCGATCCTCACATTGTGACTGCTTCACGGCTGTTAGGAGTCAGTGAGCATCATGTCATTCGCATCGAATATCAGGAATTTGGGGACGATCGCCATCAACGCTCCATTCAATCTGCTCATGCAGCAATCCCTGGCTTGGTGCAACAGCTAACTCAGAAAATGGAAGCCTAAAATCTGATGATGCCAACAAATCAAGATGATGAAACCGCAATGCAGGCTTTGATTGATTCACAGTTTGTAAGCTTGAAGTGTTCACCAACCCAGTCTGCTGATTGGCTAATCTTCGAGACAGGTTTTGCAGTTATTCCCTGCCGCAAGACCAGTCAAAGCGGTATCGGTTAGGAATTTCAGAACTCGCATGAGATCCCAGATGCTTTATTGCAACCAGTCAAGCCTTAACCTCCTCAACCAACAATACCTTTAGAACCTTCTTTATCCACCTATGAGGCAAGGCTTTGTGAAGTACCCATCGCTTAGCTAAGGCTTAAGGGTAGGCTTCCTCTTTCATCGGGATGTGCCTTTCAATCCGAAGATTAATTGGTCTTACCTTCCCTCCGCAGGTTTTGCTCATCTTTCGATGGCACTTACTGGCGTACAGCTTTAACTGTACCGAGGCAGAACCCCTGCTTCCCGAGGGTTATAACTGTTTTTGGTTTTATCTCCCTTCCGTAAACTCTTAATTAATCGGTTTAGAGGGAATCGGGGCTATTAAGAAACTTGATAAGTTTATCTTAATAGGTGGTGTCTAGCCTTTATACAACGGGAAGTTCGCCCACCACGGCTACATCTTTCTTTACCGCTTGATTAATAGTATACATCAATCTTGACCGAAATTCATGAGGGGCTGTCATCCGAATTCATTTCGGATGCTTGAAAGC
>JADEWQ010000079.1 GCA_015207585.1 Pleurocapsales cyanobacterium LEGE 06147
GATATTAACTTCTTAACCTACAACACATGGAGGACAAAATATGCCAATTAATTCCTGTCCTCCGTTTCCTCCCTTCGCCAAGCTGAGTACAGCTATGGCGAGGGTCTCCACGGAGGCGGAGAGATGAGTATTGCTTACACCGACGCTTTTATTACCATAGGAGCAACCGAATATTATGAATCGATCGAGTTTTATCGCCAACTATTGGGACAAGAACCTCAGCCGTATCTTCCCGATACTTATGCAGAGTTTAAGCTAGCAGAGTTACGTCTAGGCATCTTTCGACCAAATACAAATAACCAGCAAGAGTTCGCTAACTCTGCTGGTAGTGGCATGAGTATTTGTTTAGAAGTAGAAAATTTAGAAGCAGCGACTGCTCATTTGACTGCGATGGGTTATCCTCCCAGTGGAGAAATTATGGTTGCTTCTCACGGAAGAGAAATTTATGCTTACGATCCGGCGGGAAATCGATTAATTTTGCATCAGTCTGGCTAATATCTATTAACTAAAGTTAAAAAATTAAGATGGTTATTGTGAACTGCTGAGCTTACGCTGGCGCGCTTTAGAGACAGTTTTAACTTGTTCTATTTATAAATTAAGTAATTTTTCTGAAATGAATAATTTAGTTACATAAAAAAAGTTGGACAGATACTATTATCTTTTTTGGATTGTCGCTCGTTAATCTTGGAACATTTTTTAAATAAAAAAACATAAGAATAAAAGGGCAACCTTTATGGTTGCCCTTCATAATTTGCTATTGGTTGTTCTTTTGCGACAGCCAATTTAAAATCAACTGATTAACCATCTCTGGTTTCTCATCGTGGGGACAGTGTCCGGCATTAGGAATGGGATAAAATGCGACATCGGGATTGGTTGTGATTAAATCTTGATAAATTTTTGCTCCTTGAATAGGAGTCCAGGGATCTTCTTCTCCCCACAAAACGAGCAGGGGATGTTGTAAGTTAAGTAGTAATTCTGTGGGTTTTGGTCCTGCTGGTGCAGTTAAAATCGAAGCAAAGACTTGCTGCGCGCTCGGATGACAAGAAGGAGCGTGAAGCATGTCGACTAATTCATCGGTAACGGCAGCGCGATCGCGATAAACTTGATACAAAGTACTGCGAATACGCTGTTTCTGCCTGACATTATCAAAAATAAATTTGCCTGTTAAGGGAGAACTCACTAGCTTGGTAAACAGTCCCATCATCAAGCGTAAGGGCAAGTTTAATTCATCGGCACGATGATTTAGTCCTCCAGCACAGTTAATCAGTACTCCTCCCGCAGTAATTTCGGGAAAATTAGTCATCAGCATCAAACTAATTAAGCCGCCGATGGAGTTGCCGACAAATACAGTCGGTTCTTGAATTTGTTCTTGCCAAAAATCTTTGATTTGCTCCTGCCACAGTTCTAAGGTGTAATCTCGTAGCGGTTTATCTGAACCCCCAAAACCAAGTAAATCTATGGCAAAAACACGATAATCGTTATTAGCCAAAACAGGAATATTTTTTCGCCAATGTCCCAGGGAAGCACCAAAACCGTGAATTAACAGTAAAGGTTTTCCTGCTCCCATGACCGTATATTGAATTTGTTGACCTTGCCAAGTCCAGTTTGATTTTGCCAAGGTGTTTGTCAAAACAAGTTTTTCGGTAACCACAATTACTAACTATTTATCTTGAATTGCCTAATGTTTTTTATCATACAGAAATTAACCAGCAAAAAGAAAGAAGTATTTATAAGTAGCTTTTATTTGTATGAGGTGCAGAGTTTAAATAAGAGTTCAAAGTTCAAAATTCATAGTTAAAAATTTAATTTTTTTCAAAAAAGTTATTAGCAAGCTAGCTTTTAAAATAAAATATATATACTTTGTGCAAAAAACCATTTCAATTATTAAAAATCTAGCTTTTTTAAGATTTTGATTATTTGCATTTTTTGATAATATTCAAAATATAACTAGTTGTTACTAAACACAATTTAAATCAGCAAAATTTAGCGATTGCCACTTTTTACTATCGTTAAGGTAGTTTTGCTAAAAAGTCTGCGAAAATAAGATAAAAAGTTATATACATCAACTTCTAATGCCTGTAACGGATTCAGAAATTGACATTGCTGCTTACATCGACCATTCCTTACTCAAGCCAACTGCTACTCCAGAAGAGGTAACCCATTGCTGCCAAGAGGCATTGCAATATAATTTTCCTGCCGTGTGCGTTTATCCCGTAGCTGTCAAACAAGCAGCAGAAATTCTTCACAATCAAAAAACACAAGTATGTACGGTCATTGGTTTTCCCACAGGTGCTACTACCTCGGCAACCAAACTTTACGAAGCTCAAGAAGCTGTGGAAAATGGAGCAACCGAACTAGATGTGGTTATCAATCTTGGCTGGCTCAAGTTAGGACAATCGGAAAAAATTTATCGAGAGATTGCTGAGATTTGTGAAGCCACGGGTAAAACGGTTAAAGCAATTCTGGAAACGACGGTGCTTACAGATACGGAAAAAAGATTAGCCGCGGAAATCTGCATGGATGCTGGGGTTGCTTATCTTAAAACTAGTACGGGTTGGTTTGGAGGTGCAACCGTGGCAGATATCAAACTATTAGCAGAGATTAGTAAAGGACAAGTAGGGATTAAAGCCTCTGGCGGAATTAGAACCATCAAACAAGCGATCGAGTTGATCGAGGCAGGTGCTACGAGGTTAGGAACATCTCGCGGCGTAGATTTGATCCAGCAAGGGATAGAGAAATTATGAACGCTGAGCGATCGATTCTCAAATAAGGAGTAGAACCCAATACTAATGAGCCAAACTTATCAAGCCACTGGAATTATTCTTAAAGGACAACCCCTAGCAGAAACAGACCGCTTAGTAACCGTTTTAACTTCAGAACATGGCTTGATTCGTGCGGTTGCACCAGGAGCGAGAAAGCATAAATCGCGCTTGCGGGGAAGAAGCGAGTTATTTGTGGTCAATAATTTATTGATTGTTAAAGGGCGATCGCTTGATAAAATTATCCAAGCAGATACTGTTTACACCTATCCTGGTTTAAGTAGAGACCTGGGTAAGTTAGCTGCTGCTCAATATTTAGCTGAGTTAGTTCTCTGTTTGGCGTTGAGCGAACAACCCCAAATTGAATTGTACGAACTGATTAACGAACATCTTCGCCGTCTTGAAAAATTAGCTAGTCAACAGGTTGTCTATCCTCATCTAGCTCATGCTGTCTTTCATCTTTTGGCGATCGCTGGAGTCGCTCCTCAAGTTCATGCTTGCTGTCTGACGCACAAAATACTGCCTCCCAATTTCACTACTCCTAACTGGCAAGTAGGATTTAGTTTCGAGCAAGGCGGTATTATTAATTTGGCAGCTTCAATATCGGCAGAGAGTGAAAAAATCGGGTCAGAGCAAACGCCAGTAGTGAGTACTAAAATCGTTGACTCTACTAATTCACCCTTAGGGATCGACTATAAACTCAACGCAGTAGAATTAACTCTAATGCAACAACTCAGTTATCATTCTCTACTGCAGATAGAGGAGCTTTTTCCTCAAGGATTAGCCAATCTAGCTTTAGATTCTGCTTGGATTAGAATCGAACGAATCTTAAGAGAATATTCTCAATTTTATTTAGGAAAATCAATTCGTTCTGCGACTTTAGTAGATAATTTGTATCTAGTTGAATTTTAAAGAAAAACTTAATTGATAACTGTAGTTTGATGAGCTCTAAAAGATAGAATGCAACTGTTTGAATCAGAATCGATTAAAGAAGACATAACCACAGAGAAAAAAAACAATTTTTCTCACTTGTCAAACAAAAAAATGAAAGAGCGAGAAGATGATCGACCCGAGCAAAGTACCAGCCAAGGATTTGGTCCCGTATTGAGAAACCACCGCTTTTTACTTTTGTGGAGTGGTCAGATATTTTCTCAATTGGCAGACAAAATTTATCTCGTACTGATGATTGCCATTGTTGCCAATCAGTTCCAGACACCAAATCAGCCGATCAGCCGTTGGGTATCGCCGATTATGGTTGCTTTCACTATTCCAGCAGTATTGTTTGGTTCCCTAGCAGGAGTTTATGTAGATCGCTGGTCAAAAAGAGGGGTTTTAGTTTTTTCTAATCTGTTACGAGGTGTCTTAGTTTTAATTTTACCAATACTACTGTGGTTGACTGAAGGTCATAACCTGGGAGTTAAACCTTTAGGATTTGTGCTCATGTTGGGAGTGACTTTTCTAGTGTCTACTCTGACCCAATTCTTTGCACCCGCAGAACAAGCAGCAATACCTTTGATCGTCAAGAAAGAACACCTGCTAACAGCGAACTCTCTCTATACCACAACAATGATGGCACTGCTAGTTATTGGTTTTGCAGTGGGAGAGCCATTATTATCCCTAAGCGATCGCCTCGTAACTGGCTGGGCACTACCGTGGAAAATTGGTAAAGAATTACTTGTAGGCGGTGCTTATGCTTTCGCTGGAATATTGCTACTTTGGCTCAAAACTGGAGAAAGAAAGGAAGATCGGCGTAAAGAAAGTCCTCATGTCTTTCAAGATATTGGAGACGGGATTCAATATTTAGGTAAAAATCACCGCGTCCGCAATGCTCTAATTCAGCTAGTAATACTTTTTTCAGTCTTTGCTGCCCTAGCCGTTTTAGCAGTAAGCATGGCAGATCGAATTCCTCAATTAGAGGCGGAGCAGTTTGGTATTCTCTTGGCGGCAGCGGGATTGGGTATGGCAACCAGTGCCACCATCATGGGTTATTGGGGTCAACGATTTAGCCACGCTCAACTAAGTCTTTTGGGATCGATTGGTGTAGCTGCTTCGTTAGTAGGGTTATCTTTTGCTACTGGTAATCTTTGGTTAGCTCTATTGATGACAACTTTTTTAGGAGGATTTGCCGCCCTAGTTGGCGTACCGATGCAAACCACTATTCAATCAGAAACTCCCCCAGATATGCGCGGCAAAGTTTTTGGACTGCAAAATAATGCTGTTAACATTGCTCTTTCTTTACCTTTGGTATTAGCGGCAGAAGCAGAAGCTCAGTTTGGCTTACGGATAGTATTTTTAAGTTTAGCCCTATTAGCTGTAGTCGGAGGGCTATTAAACTGGTATATTTCCCATACAGGCAAAGTAAAGTTAATTACAGGGGATAAATAAACTAGTAAATTATACTTATTAGTTTTGAGTTACCTTGTTATCGCTTTGATTCAAAGAGCAACTGAATGCATATAGCTTGGCTGGGAAAAAAATCACCATTTTGCGGCAATGTAACCTATGGTCGAGAAATAACCAATGCGCTGTTAGACCGAGGCTATCAAGTCAGCTTTCTTCATTTTGCCGAAGCAGAAACCGAACAGGAAAAGTGGCCCAATTGTCCGGAAGTGTTGCTTCCCTTTATCTACAAATCTCAGGTTTATACTATTCCCACTCTAAGATCGAGTAAGGTGTTAATGCGATCGCTTCAGGAACTTAAACCAGATCTGGTACATGCCTCCCTTACTCTCTCGCCTCTCGATTTTCTTCTGCCAGAAATTTGTGAAGAACTCGATTTACCCTTAGTAGCCACTTTTCACCCGCCATTCGATAGCAAAATCCGTAACCTCAAATCTAGTACTCAGTATCTTACCTACCAGCTTTATGCTCCTTTTTTAGCTCACTACCACAGGGTAATTGTCTTTTCGCAAATTCAGCGAGATTTATTGATTAAACTAGGAGTTCCTGCTGAAAAAGTGGCGATTATCCCTAATGGTGTGGACGAACAAAAATATTCTCCTGGTTCTTCCAACCTTAAGTATCAACTAAAAGCTAAATATTTGTTTGTTTATCAGGGTCGAATCTCCACAGAAAAGAATGTTGAAGCTTTACTCAAAGCTTGGAAACACTGCCAGATGGGAGATGATTGTCAGTTAATTATTGTCGGCGACGGTCATTTAAAAGCCTCCTTAGAACTTTATTACGGTCAAGAACACAACATCCTCTGGTTTGGTTTTGTCCCTGAGGAGGAACGGCGTATTGACATTCTACGGGCTGCAGATGTTTTTATTCTGCCTTCTTTGGTAGAGGGTTTATCCCTTTCTTTGCTAGAAGCAATGGCTTGTGGCATAGCTTGTTTAGCCACTGACGCTGGCGCGGATGGAGAAGTGTTAGAAAACGGTGCGGGAATAGTTCTCAATACTCAGGGTGTTACTACCCAACTCAAAATCCTACTCCCTCTGTTTCGAGATCATCCCGAAATGATTACCCTACTCGGACAAAAAGCACGACAAAGAGTCTTGGAACGTTATACGCTCGGTCAGAATATTAATAGACTAGAAAAGCTGTATGCGGAAATACTGGAAAAAAAACAGTTTCAGCTTAGTGGTTGGTAGGTAAGCAGCTATTAGTTATTAGTTACCACTGAGCGGTTAAACTTTGGTAACTGATAAGTTAAGATTACGCTCGGCTAAAATGACTCAAGTTAGTGTGATTATTCCTGCTTATAATGGCGATCGCTACATCGCACGGGCAATTGAGAGCGTAATTGCTCAAAGCTATACCGATTACGAAATTATTGTAGTTGACGATGGCTCTCAGGATCGGACTAGTTCGGTAGTGCAAAACTACGGTGAGAAAGTTAACTATATTTATCAAGCTAATCAAGGAGTATCTGTAGCCCGCAATCGAGGAATAAAAGAAGCTCAAGGAAAATTTATCGCTTTTTTAGACCAGGATGACTTTTTTTTGCCCGATAAATTGGCTTCGCAAGTAGCTGTATTAGAAAAACAACCATCCCTTGGTTTAGTTAATAGTGGTTGGCAGATTGTCAATGAAGAAGGGAAAGTTTTAGCTGCCGTACAGCCGTGGCAAAAATTACCCACCCTAGATTTAGCTGGGTTGATCGTCTGGAAGCCTGTTTTTCTAGGGGCAATGTTGTTTCGGCGTTCTTGGTTAGAGCGTTCTGGTGGTTTTGATTTTCAGTTAGAGCAAACACCGGATGTAGAATTGGTGCTACGTTTAGCCCTTCTCGGCTGTCAGGCAGATTGGGTAGAACGAGTAACCGTTAGCTATCGCCAACACGAAGGCAATGCTTCTAATAATACTGTTCTTCAAGCGCGAGAACTAGATACCATGTTGGCAAAATTTTTTAGTCAATCTAATTTACCGCAGGAAATTAAGCAATTAGAAAAACAGTCTCGCTATCAAAGTTTGGTTTGGAGTGCTTGGCGACTTTATCATAATGGCTATTTAGTTCAGATGAGCGATCGCTTAGCTAAATCTTTTAGATATACCAGTAAATATCGCACAGAAACTGTTCTTCATTGGATTAAATGTTTTCATAACTATGCTGCCGAGTACGGAAGCAAAATTGATGTTTATGCTCTTAGTAATTCAGATGTCTGGAAAGCATTGATGCAAGAGTACGTTTTGCAAAGTAGCCAGAGAATAAATTCTCTGTCTAAGATGCTAAAGTCCGTTTAAACGGACTTAATATTTGAGCCAAGAAATAAATTTCTTGGTGAAATAAAGTCAGAATGAAATAACCCTGTGCGGAATATTGTACTTTTCAACCACTTGTTTCTCTACCTCTACCCATCCCCAACCTTTCCATAAGTTATCGGGATCTTTATCTATAAATATTAAACACAGCTCCTTGCCGAACATTCTGCTTTTCCACATTAGTGACACTTCTTAAAAATTTAACCTAGCCAAATTTTAAAGCTTGAATTAGACTTGAATTGATTTTTTTAAAAAATTACCACCCTTAGTATAGCTGTCGCCACCGAAGTTAGGATGCATTGAATAGCCGAAACTATTGTAGTTTAAGAATCATACTCCTGTACGCGCTCCCGAAGGGTCCATAGCGACTACCGAAGGTCTTTCTGACTCGGTGACTCCTGCTATAAAATTGGCGCGATCGCTAATTAACTTCAGCTCGAACAACTGTAGTTTATATAGCCCATTCTGTAGAGTCAAAGCATTATTTGTCTAGCCATTCTCAGTGCTCATTCCTCATGAAAATTAACTGGTTTTGTCCCCTTCCCCCTGAAAAAACTGATATCGCCCACTACACCAGTCGAATATTAATAGAACTGCAAAAGCACGCCGAGATTACTCTGTGGACAGATAAACAATTCTGGCTTCCCGAACTAGAAAAATATGCTCGCGTTTGTTCCTACGATCCCGACAATTTATCCGAGCAAGAAATACAGCGGGGCGATATTAATATTTATCATATTGGCAACAATAATGATTTTCACGGTTCGATTTGGAAAGTAAGTCGCAAGTATCCAGGAATTATTGTCATTCATGATGTAAATCTTCACTATCTGTTCACCTGTTTGTATTCTCGGTATTCAGAAGCTGGCACGGCAGATCGAGATGCATACGTAAAGCTAATGAAAAGTTGCCACGGCAATGCTTGTCAGCAAGATTTAGATAAATTTTTTGGGGGTAAGTTAACTTGGAGTACTATCTCCGAACGCTATCCTCTCACTTTCGCTGCCGTGGACAATGCTTTAGGGGCGATCGCCCACACCTGGGATGCTTTTACAACTTTTAGTCGGGATCGACGCTGTTCTTGTCCCGTTCTCTATTATCCTTTACCTTATCCTGCCAACCCCGTACATCCAGCCGACAGAGATGAAACAATTTCTCGTCCCCCCTATCGTCTGATCGTTTTTGGTTACCTGGGAGGATTGTATCGCCGCGTACAGTCAGTTTTGGAAGCATTAGGCGGAATGCCAGAAAAATCCTCTTTTCATCTAGATATTTACGGACAAGTTTGGGATGAGGGCTATCTGCGCGGACTAATCGCTCAATTCGGCTTAGAAAAGATAGTTACTCTCTACGGTTATGTCGAAGAAGAAGTATTAGATCGAGCCTTAGCCAATGCCGATTTAGCTTGTAATTTGCGCTATCCTACAGGCGGAGAGGCATCCGGCAGTCAGATGCGTATCTGGAGTCATGCTCTCCCCAGTTTAGTAACGCGCATCGGTTGGTATGCTGATTTACCCGAAGAGACAGTAGCTTTTGTCAGTCACGATCGCGAAATAGAAGATATCCAGGCACATTTACGAAATTTATTGGCTAATCCAAGCAAATTTGTCGAAATAGGGAGAAAGGGCAAGGAAGTTTTAGCCCGAGAACACGATCCCGCTACTTATGCTCGTAAAGTAGTTGAATTTGCCAAAGAAATTCGATTGGCTCGGAATGGCGGTGCGGCAGCACCCGCAAAGCGGGATCGCTCCAGTGAACTTTTCTCAGTAACTTCTCCGCCACGAGTCAGCGTAATTATTCCGACTTACAATTGTGCCGACTACATCCAACAAGCATTAGAAAGCATTCTTGCCCAGACTTATGACGACTACGAAATTATCGTCGTAGATGATGGGTCAACTGACAACACCCAACAGGTATTAAAACCCTATCGCGAGCGAATCCGCTACACTACCTTCCAAGAAAATCAAGGAGTATCGGTTGCCCGTAACCGAGGCTTAGAGATGGCAAGAGGTAAATTGATTGCTTTTTTGGATGCGGATGATTGGTTTTTACCCGATAAACTAGAGGCTCAAGTTGCTTATCTCGATCGACATACTTCAGTAGGTTTGGTTGATAGTGGTTTTTGTGTAGTCAATTCTCAGGAAGAAATATTACGGGAAATTCAACCTTGGCATCGCTATCCTCAAATAGATTTAGAAACTTGGCTATCTATTAAAACAGTAGCGATCGGTACGATGATGTTTCGTCGCGAGTGGTTAGAATGGGCTGGCGGTTTCGATACTAATTTTCACTATGCTGACGGTACTAATTTAGCATTTCGTCTAGCTCTCATGAGTTGCCAAGCTGGGTGGTTGCGTCAAGTAACTATTTGCACTCGTCAACTAAGAAAAAGCAATACTCATCACAAGGTAGAGAAAGCAAAATGCGCTGAGGTAGCTCTGACTAATCTTTTCGCTCAATCTAACCTACCCGAACAAGTCAGAAACAAACAAAAACAGGCTTTTTATCAAATGATGCTATGGCTAGCCTGGAATTTATATCAGACTGACAATAGCAAGGAAGAAACGCAATATCTTCAGAAATCTCTAAAGTATACGGATTTTAACCCAGAAGAAGCAATTTCCGATTGGATTGAACAATTTAGTAATTTTTCCTTTGAATATGGCTATGAATTCGATGCTTATGAGTTTAGTCAGCAGTCGGAATGGAAACAATTAGTACGCTCCCTTCTGCTGAACTAGTACCGCTGCGTGGAATTCAAAAGTAGGGACGTAGCATGCTACGTCCGTACAAAAGGCAAAAGTCAGAAGGCTATTAGAGTTGTCTGGAAATAAGACAAGAAATTCTTGAAAGCTTGACCTAGCAAGAGTTTGGATGAATAGCTTTTCGATCGCTATTCAAGCAGACTCGATCTTAGATACTTGAGCGTGCTTTTGGCGAGCTAAGGGCAAATTGTACCACGGCAAATTGGGGTACTGATGATGCTCCCAATGATAGTCGAAATGGTAACAAGCAATAAATGACCAAAATGTTGAGTAATTGCTACTTTTAGTCCGATGACGATCCTGATAACCTTCTTTTGGTTGTCGATGGGGTAAGAAAATGCCAAAGGTGAATAACTGCATCGAGCTAATGAGAATGGGAATTACCCAGAAGAGAAATATATTGCTTAAGGGAATTTGCCAAGTCAATAATATACAGAAAATAACCCCCATACCGATCAGCAACACCCAAGCCTGCCTGCCTTTTAGGTATTCCTTCATAAAGTTTACATACCAAAGCAGAAAGTTATTTTGTCCGGATCCGTAAAAATCTGGATCTTGTTCGCTAGCTGGATAGTGGTGGTGTAGTCTATGGTTTTTGGCAAGAATTTTGTAAGGCAATAGTGCATACAGAAGAGACGTTGTGGAGCCGATTAAATCATTAACTTGCCGATTTTGGGGCAAAATAATTCCGTGTATAGCTTCATGGGTTGTGATAAAAAGTCCAGTGTGGAGAAAAGATCTTAATAGAACTGCCGCTACTATCCATAATGGGGGAGCTTGGGAAATATTGATAGATAAAAGTCTAATTAGACTACTAAACCAAAGAAATATGAGGATGCCAGCCACTAGAACCCCTATTTGAGAACTAGTCTGAGTATTAATTGGTTCTTGTGGTAATTTATTTGGCATAAGTTAGTTAGAAAAGAATTGTTACTGTTCATATCTTTTTATTAACTTATATTAAGCTTAGAAAACCACTGTCAAAAGCAACGAATTCTATTTTTCTGGTCAGAGTTGAGGTGATATAGTATACTTTCGTGGGTCGCAGGTAGTGGAGCGCAAAGGCTCGCCAGCAACGGCACCAATGCTATGAGCCAAAACAACTGAAAATTACTTAAATAACCGCGACGTGCCATGTCGTCGCCCAAAATGGTAGGAAATAACTCAGATATTGCACCTGGTGCATAAACGCCCAAAAATAAAGTTCCGGGCTAAAAATTAAGTTCATTTTAATGGATTAAAATGCTTATCTAGTCTTATGGACGAAGCGATCGCTCAGAAAATTGATTTCAGAAGTTTGCCGCGAACTAAAGTTCCGGCTTAAAGCTCAAACCCATTTCAATGGGTTAGCTTAATCAAATTTTGTTTTGGTGAGAAAATTGATTTTCTGGTGGTTGTGCGTTAGTCCTATTTAAGATACTTTTTCTTCTTTGAACGCGATCGCGCTTAGCTTAATAATTACGCTCGCCAAAGATAAAGCAGAGAGAATAAAATTACCCAAATTACATCGACAAAATGCCAGAATAAAGAAATTGCAGTTACGCCATAGTGTCCTCGATTATAATTACCAGGAACAAAGGAACGAACTAACATCAGCATCTGCAAAAAGATTCCTGCGGATACGTGCAGTCCGTGAAAACCAGTTAACAAATAAAAAGTCGCTCCGACTAAACCTGTAAGCAGACCAAAATCGAGACTTCGCCACTCTCTGAGCGTGCCTGCCAGAAAGTATGCTCCCATTGCCGAAGTAGTCAGCCACAGCACCCGAAACAGCCACAAATTATGTCGTTTTAGCGCGCGTTCTGCCAGATAGATAACCACACTGCTAGAGAGGAGAACGACAGTATTAATAATTATCGGAGTAGATAATTCTGGGCCAGAAACCCCAGGAGGAAGCCAGTTGATAGTAGTTAAACGGAGAATAGTATAGGTCAGAAAAAAACTGACAAAGACCATACTTTCCGACAGCAAAAACACAGTAAAGCCAAATAGAACGTTACTCTTGTCTTGCTCTCTTTTGCCGCCAGTTTCAAGGTAAACTTGATGCGATCGCGATTTATCTAGAGAACTTTCCATAACTAAGATGATTTTTTCAGAATGAGCGATTAGTTACCATGTCTTCTCAATGCCTCTTCGTCACTTGTATCTACCGTTGAATACTGTGGCTGACCATAGCTGTAGGGAGCTAAAGTAACGGTAGGAATTTTGGCAAAGTTCTCTAACGGAGGCGGCGAAGCAGTCGTCCATTCTAGTCCCGTAGCGTGCCAGGGATTGTTTGCTGCTCGTGCACCGTTGAGCCAGGAGGCGACAATATTGGCAATAAAGGGTAAAGTCGCCATCCCCAACAAAAATGCTCCCAAACTAGCGAGAATATTGTAGCCTGCATACTGCGGATCGTAGGAAGAAACGCGGCGTACCATTCCTTGTAAACCCAACGGCAGCATCGGAAAGAAAGTCAGGTTTGCCCCGATAAAAGTTAGCCAAAAATGAATCTTTCCCCAGCCTTCGTGACACATCCGTCCTGTCATCTTGGGAAACCAAAAATAGATTGCCGCAAATATTGCCATTGTGATGGTGTTATAGACAATATAGTGGAAATGTCCGACAACGAAGTAGGTATTGTTGACGTGCAAATCAAACGCTACTGCGCCAAGCATTATACCGGTAATGCCACCAATAACAAACATGATTACACCACCGAGAGCAAATAGCATGGGTGTATCCAAATGTAACTTGCTTTTCCAGATTGTAGCCGTCCAAGCAAAGACTTTAATGCCTGTAGGTACACCAACTAGCATGGTGGAAAACATAAATAAGATCCGCATCCAGCTAGGTGTACCACTGGCAAACATGTGATGTACCCACACAAAAATGCTAACTACAGTAATACCCAATGAAGCTACTGCTACCGAACGGTAACCAAATAAAGGATTACGAGTAAAAGCAGGAATAATCTCCGAAAAAACGCCAAACGCAGGCAAAACCATCACATATACGGCGGGATGAGAGTAAAACCAAAACAGGTGCTGGTAGAGAACGGGGTCGCCTCCTAAAGCTGGTTTAAAAAAATTAGTTCCGAAAGAAAGATCGAAAAACAACATAATTGCCGCACCAGTCAGGACTGGCAAACAAAACAGTTGTAATAACTGTGCGCTGAGTACCGTCCAAACAAAAATGGGCATCCGAAAAGCAGTCATTCCAGGCGCACGCATCCTGACAATCGTGGTAACAAAATTAACTCCTCCCATAATCGAAGAAATACCTAGCAGAATAATACTCAACAGCCAGATAGTTTCGCCGTTAATCGGATAACCAGAGGGATTCTGAATACTTACAGGAGGATAAGACCACCATCCAGCTTGGGCCGTGCCACTAGGTAGTAAAAAGCTAGAGAGTAGGAAAATTCCGCCAAACGGAATAATCCAAAAAGCGATCGCATTGAGCTTCGGAAATGCCATATCCTTTGCCCCAATCATTAGGGGAATTAGATAGTTAGCCAGCCCTACTTGTGATGGGATAATCCACAAAAAGATCATCACTGTACCGTGAAGGGTAAATAAGCCATTATAGAGAGTGCGATCGACTAAATCGGATTTAGGTGTAATCAACTCCCCGCGCACGATCATCGAGAGAACGCCACCGATGAGGAAGAAGATAAAGGTGGTGACTAAATATTGAATACCAATAACTTTATGGTCGGTGTTAAAGCTAAAATAGCGTTTCCAGTTTAGTTCTTGTCTGACTTCGGAATTACTAACGCTGGTAATGTTAGGGTTAATCGTCATATTTGAGCTTAAATACTGAATAATTATTTTATTTGCTTAATTTTTTGATTTAACTTCGGTTGCTACCAAGGGCAAATATGGTTCTACCGCGTGCCAGTTACTTTTAATTAGTTGCTGTGGTTTCTGGGCGTGTTCGGCAGCCGCTAAGTTAAGTTTCATCGTATTGCCGTTAGTAGACTTCAACCACTGACTATAAGCTTCGGGAGAATCTACATATACGTCTGCTTCCATGAGGGCAAAATAAGTCCCGCTAAATTGAGAATCGTGAAGCTTGTATTTGCCTTCCCGTAGGGGCGTAAATGTAAAGTCAAGAGTATGGTTGGGAATAATGTCTTGTTTGAAGCGAAATTCGGGAACGTAAAAACCATGAATGACATCTTCTGACTGAAAGACAAGGCGCACGCGGCGATTTTTGGGTAAGTGTAATTCTCCAGTAGCGATCTTTTTTTGAGGATAGCGAAAAGTCCAGACCCACTGTTTGGCTAGTACTTCAATCTCCTCGATTGGTTGGGAAGTTGGCTGAATAACTGTAGTGGCGAGCGCTGGTTGACTGGCTAAAGATGCGGACGAGTCCATTATGGTTCCCAATCCTTCTATATCTAACTGCTGATAAATGCTGTAACTTTGGTAGGCAATCCACAATACTAAAACAGTTGGGATTGCAGTCCACAAAAATTCTAGTTTGCCATTCCCTCTCGCTGGATGTCCTTCGGTGTAATCATTCTTGGTTGTCCGACAGGTAATAATCGAGTAAACAATCGTCCCGATAACCGTCAAGAAAACAAACACGCCCAAAGCTACGAGAAAGCTAAACAAATCGTCAACGTGCCGTGCCTCGGCGGTAGCTGCTGGAGGCATCCATGAGTATGCTTGTTGTCCCAGCCAGTAACTGATAACGACGATTGCTGCAACTCCAATGGCTAACAATACGATTTCTAAAATTTTGTTCATAATTCAAGCGATCGATCTAGAACAATCATTTAAGAACTACATTGGGATTTTCCCCCTTTTGCAACAAGCCAGCCGCCGTATTGTGAATAGCAAACTCATCGCCCATCTGCGCTCCCAAAGTACCGTGAACGAAAAGAATGGCAAACATCAGCAGACCGCATAACAAATAACCCCACTGCACCTGCCTAACTTTATTTTTACGCCAACGATAACGCTGCCAACCTCGCCAAAAAGTCATTGCGGCGATCGCTGTTAATAACAAAATTCCCCCTATTCCATGTAAAATCATGGTCGTACCTGCCCCTAAACCCCAAATGCTTTTTTCGGTTACGGAAGGTTGAGCCAGCATAATTTCAAAAAAACCCGCCGCCACTGTAAAAAAGGTAACTACTGCGGCTGCAACCAAGTTATACCAGCCTACATCGTAAAAACCAGTGCGAATTGCTCTCAAATCTAAAAATTTGAGAATTGGTTTTTCGAGAGGATATAAAGTTCCCGCCCAATCAAAAATAATGGCAATAATAAACAATCCCAGCGTGAAATGAACCAAAATTGGATGAATGGGAAACTCGTAAGGCAAGCCGTTAGCACCCAGATTTAATCCCAATTGGTTAATTAACTGCTCGTTCATTGTAGAAAGCCCTCTTTTGCTGCCCGTACCACTGGCTCAACATGCAATCCATAAACCCAAACCAAACGAGTACCGAGATATACCTGAAAAGTTACCAAAACAATTAAGAACATCGCCATTCCCAAGTAGGCAGGAGGAATTTTTTGATGATTGCGACTGCGAATGACAAACCGCCAAGCGGTAATTGTAACTACAATCCCTGCTAGGGACCAACCAATTAAAGTATGTAGATTTAACACGGGCTTTACTGCCTCGTAAGGTTGAGCCAAACCAGCTTCAAACTGACCGACAATAATTGCTAGAAAGATAGCTACCGAAGCTACAAACAGATTCCAAAAACTTACTTCAAACATCCGTATATTATGAGTAAAGTAGCCTACCAAATCGCAAAAGAATGAAAAAAAGACCATCGCAATGACGAAGTGAACGACGATCGGATGAAGTGGGTCGGGATAAGGTAGATTCTCGCTGTTTAGTAGTAGATTTAACATCGGTTTCTACCAATAATTTATAGTCTTTCTTTTAAGCCTAACTACTTTAAGCTATACTCAAACAATAACAAGCTTAAAACTTAATACTGGGATAACTTCGTCATAGCCTTGCCAGATCGATATCCTCTATTAAAAGAACTTACTCTAAGCGTAAATAAATAATTGACCATAATTTTTCCTATCAATCGACCAAGCTTATAAACAATTTTATTCTTGGCAAGATGAACAATTTAAATACTCCCACTGTCATTGTTGGCGGTGGCTTTGTCGGACTTTTTACTGCCCTACATTTAAGCCATCGACATTACTCTCGTTCGGTAATTTTGATCGATCCCCAAGAACATTTTGTCTTCAAACCTCTGCTCTATGAATATCTGACTGGAGAGATGCAAGAAGAACAGGTATTACCTCGTTACCAAGAACTATTAAAAGGTAGTAACGTTACTTTCGTACAAGATCGAGCAACCTACATCGATCTACAGCAACGTCGGGTAGAATTAGCGTCTGGTTTACATTATGACTACCAGTATTTAGTTTTGGGAGTCGGTAGTAGCCAAGGCTATTTTGGCATTCAAGGAGCAAAAGAAAACGCCTTTCCCTTTCGCACAAAAAACGATGCAGTTAGATTAGAACAGCATCTGCGCAACTGTTTGCAACAAGCCAGTCAAACAGAGGATTTGCAAATGCGTCGCAGTTTACTAACAGTAGCAGTAGTAGGTGCTGGTCCTTCAGGAGTAGAAATGGCAGCGACTTTAGCTGATTTATTACCGATTTGGTATAGCAAGCTAGGAGGAGATTTTTCAGAGATCCGTATCGTTTTAATCAATAATAGCCAAGAAATTTTGTCAGGAGATATTAACGCTCACCTTCAAGAAACTGCCATTAAAGCTCTTAACAATCGTACTATCCCCGTTGAACTGTTGCTCGGAGTAAAAGTTATTGGTGTAAGTTCGGATGCGCTGACATATCAAGGGAAAGAAGAAAAAACGGAGACATTATTGACTCAAACAGCGATTTGGACTGTTGGCACAGCTACTAATCCTCTACTCGAAAACCTGTCTATTTCAGCAGTAAATAAAAATAAGCACAACTTACCTTTAGTAACTCCAACTCTACAACTACCTGAGTTTCCCGAAGTGTTTGCGGCTGGTGACTGTGCGGTAGTCAAAGATCGTCCTTTACCTCCTGTAGCTCAAATTGCTTATCAACAGGGCGCAGGTATTGCCGATAATATTATTGCCCTAGAAAATGGACAAGAACCGCATCCTGTTAAAGCAACTATACGCGGAACATTAATGAAATTGGGGCTTAACAATGGAGTTGCCAATCTGTTTGACAAAATTCAAATTAATGGTAAAACTGGAGATTTAATTCGTAACAGCACTTATTTGGAACTATTACCTACTCCAGTCCACAATTTTAAAGCCACCACCGATTGGTTAACTGATGAAATTTTCTCTCGTCATTATCAACTACCAAAAACAACGGTATCTTCTCAACAATTTCAACCCAAGTCCAAAATCGCTATTTGGGTTGGAGGTGTAGTTGTCGCGATCGCTTTAATTGGAATTTCGGTGGCACTATGGCAATCAAATTACCCCTCTCGTCAGCGACAGCCTACTCCAGAACAACTCCAACCACAAAAGTAGTAATTGATAGATGCGATCGCCATAAAACGCGATCGCATTGGTACATTTAAGACACGCGGCTTTTATCTCGAATCTACTCATACCAAATTGCTAAATTTCTGCTACAAAATATATGTTGTAACTAAAAAACAAATTGATATCACATCATCGACTCCGACCGTTTGAGTAAACTTTTGGCATTATTAACATTAGCTTTATATTCTTAAAATAAAGACAATAATCTTGAAAAAAAAGAGGTATGTATTAAGTGTAATTGGTCGATATTTATACTGTTTTTGTTAATTTTATCCTAGAACTACGACTTTGCATCCATTGAAAAGAAATGATATTCAATAAAATACCAACCAAAAATACAAATACCATTAAAAAAATTTGATACCAGGCGATTGGGTCTACGAACAAGTCGAGAACTATATGTAAAAAATTTATTATTGTATAAAAGACAGTCAAACCAAAGTGGACAACTCGATAACGCCTTGATTCATAAAAAGTTGTGGCGATAATAGCAATCATGGGTAGCAAGAAAAAACCCAACATTAACCAAAAAATATAAGCAATATTGGCAATATCAGTATCAGTAGCTCTGTCGTGAGCATGGGTTCCAGCAACACTAATACCATGAAAAAGAGGCATCAAACCTAGTTGAGTATGAAAAAGAGTTCCCAAGAGAAAGATTGTCCAAAGAATAATTATTTTTTCTTGATAATTTAAAGCTTTAGTTTTCATGGCTTTAACCTCATAGTTTTAAGGACTTATTATTTAACATCTTCGCGGGCAGCCGGAACTTGGTTCCGGCTTCCGCCCGGTTTATAAGCCCCGTGACCGAGTATCTTGGATCTGGTTAACCGTATTTAGTGCCTCAGTCTCTGAAGACACAATTCCTTGCACTACTAAGACTGAGCAAGGAGCATAATGAATCACATAGTTACTAACGCTGCCAAGAAAAATTTCTGATAAACCCCTGTGACCTCGTCGACCAAGAACAATTAAATCGACATTTTTGTTTTTAACTTCCTCGCAGATCCGTAAATTAGGATTTCCCACTTTACAATCAAATTCTGCAATGATGCCTTTTGCTGCTGCTTGTTTACAATAAGTCTTGAGCCAATCTCGGACTTTTTCGATCTCCTGTTGCAAATTTTCTTGATGGAGTTGATGTAAGGTTCCATACATATGGACATCGGCTAAAGTACCGATACCGAGCAAAGGATTAACTTCTTCATTCCGGTCTAGGCAATGAAATAGGAGCAACTTGCTTTTATATGCTTGAGCTATGGCTAAAGCTTGTGCGAATACTACTGAAGTTTGAGATGAGCGGTCTAGAGCGACCAAAATTTTCTTAAAGACCATATTTTTTTCCTCAAAATAATTTATTGCTCATTGCTATTAAGATATTGAGATAGCCTGCAGTTGCTTTAAATAATTAGATTTGTTGAATATCGCTTGTTCGGGAGTAAACTGACAGAGAGAAGATACTTCAGCAAGCATTTTGAATAAAAAGATCCAAGGTATTCCGCTGCCGACCGACCTGGAATCGAATTCCAGAAACCTTGCGGTAGCCGCGAAGCTGCCGCAAGCAGTGCATTCCGCACCGTAAGACGGACGGGGCTTACAACAGTCACCAGTCACTAGTCATCAGTGAAAGAAAAACTGGTGACTGACGGGGCGCGTTGTTCCAGGTCGACTGGACACAGCCTCTCCGAAGCCTGCTTGGACTTCGTCATATTAGCTATATCAACTTCCATAGCTTTTACGGTTTTACTTGCCGTTTTTTATGGTTAAGAATTTTGTTAGTGAGTTGAGAACTGATTTTTCGATCTACTGCTAAGCCTACCCTTGGCTTTAATTGCAACTATATATCAATGGATAAATTCACTTGCCTATATCTTTATAATCTCCTAAATCAGATCATTTAGAGCTTGTTTGAAATTTTTGTTTACCAGAAATTGATAATTGATGATGGTCAGTGTCAAGTTACACAATGTAATGCGATCCCGCGCAGCGGGTGCTGCCGCACCGCGACTGCAAGGAGCGAACCTCTCGCGATAATCTTTTTTCTTTGGTTAAAGAGATAACTACCAATAAAATTTTATTTCAAATAAAAATTAATATTGAAAATTAAATTGATTTCTTTTTAAAATCTCGAGATGATAATAAAACTTATTCATTTGAATTAGCTCATTTTTAAATATATTTTTATAAATAAAAATAATCACGCAATATAATAGCAAAAATCGCCTTTTCAAGAAGACTGCATGACAACTAGCCAAAGAATAAAAAATCTAGAGAAGAAAAACTTTTCTGTTGATGAGGTAAAACTCATGATTAAAGAGCGATCGCGAATGCGAACTATCATTATGGGAGCAGCCGGTCGTGATTTCCACAATTTCAATATGGTGTATCGAAACAACCCTCAGTTTGAGGTTGTTGCCTTTACTGCCGCACAAATCTCCGGTATTGCCTACCGTCAATATCCACCCTCACTAGCTGGTTCTCTCTATCTATCGCGAAGGAATTCCTATTTTTGACGAAGGGGAACTTAAAACTCTCTATCTTCAAGAGCAATTAGAGTAAGTAGTGTTTGCCTACAGCGTCATTCCTTATACAGAAGTAATGTACCTAGCTTCACGGGTTTTGGATGCTAACATTCAGCAAGCGATCGAAACTGCACACCAAGATCGATCCTAAAGCAATGCCTTCTCCCGAATCGCATCGCATTATTGAGTTAACAGCCATCCGATTACTGATACAAACAGAAGCGATCGCCCTAGTGGTCTGTCAACCGAAAAATGATGAATAGAGAGTGACGCTTCTGGGGCGCGGAGAGCTTGTTCCAGGCTTTGGGGTTTGAGGAATTGGGGGGAACTTGCCCCTATTTTCTTCTCTATTTCTCCGCGTCCCCGTGTAAGTCCCGACGCTAGATGTCCTAATTTTTCAAATTCCTACATCGACATTCTAAGTCGCTCTCGCTTGTAACCAATTGGCAATTACAGGCGGCAAATCCCGCTGAACCTTACCGCTGACATACATGCCAATATGTCCAACTGGAAAAGATTGCACCGTGTAATCGTGGGCACGAACATATTTTGCCAGTGCTAAAGAAGACGCAGGCGGCACCAAGTGATCCTTCTCGGCATATAGATTTAACACGGGCATGGTGATGTTAGCTAACATTACTGGCTTGTCACCAATTATTACCTTGCCCTCAATCAATTTATTCTGTTGATAGAAATCTTTGAAAAACTGACAATAAGCTTCTCCTGCCTGATCGGGGCTATCAAAGATCCACTTCTCCATTCGCAGGAAATTGAGTAATTTGTCTTCGCTGTTTACAATTTCTGGGAAGTCCAAATATTTTTGTATTCCCAATTGGTGAGGCTTCAACATCAAAAATTCTAAGTTGAGAAAATCACCGGGAACATTTCCCAAAGCTTTCACCATCAGATCGACATCAATCGCCTCAGAACCCAAAGTACAACCGCCCCGCATGTTCAAGAGCGCATCCGTCTGCTGAAAATCGATTGGGGCAACCATTACAATAAGGTTTTTCACCTTTTCGGGATAGATGGAACTGTAGCAAAGACTAAATGTTCCACCTTGGCAGATTCCCAACAGATTAATTTTGTCGAGATCGTGTTTGGCTCTAATAAAATCGACGCAGTTATTGATATAGCCGTTGATGTAATCATCCAAAGTTAGCCAGCGATCGGCACGGGTAGGATACCCCCAGTCAATCAAGTAAATGTCTAAGCCCAATTTCAGGAGATTGGCAACGAGGGAGCGATTCTCCTGCAAGTCAACCATAAACGGGCGATTGACGAGGGCATAAACAATCAAAACAGGAATGCTCAATGGTTGTTTGACCACTGACTTGAAGCGATACAATTTTACTTTGTCTTCTTGATAGACTACCTCTCTGGGAGTAACACCAATTTCAATATCTTCTTCTCGCAGTCGGCTCAGATTCTCAATTCCTTTGACCAGCTTTTTGGTGAGCTCCGTGTATTCGTGGGTTGCATCCTCAAAACGTATCTGCGTTAAAAATGGCAGCATTACTTCTTTTTGCCTCCGTATATGGTTCCGTAGTCGATACCGAACATTTCCTTCAACCGAGGGAGTAAATTTTATTGAGATACGGGATTAGTAGGTTCTCCCATATCTCCCATAGTAGTTCCTCCTTGAGCCTGATATTTTGTAATCGCTTGCTCCAGAGCCTCATATTTGGCTAAGTTTTTTTTCAAGGTTTTGACTTCTTTGCGCAGTTCATAGATATTTTTATGGACTTCATCAACCTCTGAGCGAGAGGGGAAGTTCATCAATTTCAGCCACAGTTCTGTCAAGTCCTGCTGATAGATTCTGTAGGTATTGAGGGCATTGAGGAATCTCCCACGAACTTTGAGATTGTTCTCAGAACAAAATGCCTTCTCGAAAACCTCATCAGCAACACGACCCCACAGTTGTTGGAATTGACGCCAATCTCGAACGGGTTCCCCTTTTTCTGCAAGGGTAATCAGTTGTCGCATCAACTCCTCAAAGGAACGAACCTGAATATCGGTCAATAAGGTTTGATAGTCGATGCTGGCACGGTAGAGATTTACCCAAGCATCGAAGGTACGAAGAAATTTACCATTAAACTCACGAGTCGGTCCTAACAAAGGAGTTTGCATCAAGCTGCCGAAGGATTCTTCATAGAGCAAATTCCAATAAAGATTGTTTAATTCAATCCAGGGTTCGCTCGTACCACCGACTGTCCTACTCCAAGGGGCGATCGAGGAACCAAAAGAACTTAGCCAAAGCTGACTAAACTTTTGCGACTCTCTTAGATAAAGTTGCCAAAGTTCAGTCATATCTTGACTGACTTGAATAGTTCCTGTGGAAAACCGCTCGAACTGGCTGCGAATCTGTTCCGAGTAATTTTGGAGAAATTGTTGCCAATCTCCCCCTGCTGTTGCTTTGGGGAAGAACTCCTGCCAGGTATTAAAAGATAACCTTAGCAGGCGCAACAAAAGTTGTTGGTTATCAAAAAAACGTTGAGCAATAGATGTAAGTTCTGTGTTTACAGTTGTCGTAGGTTCACGGGTTGCCGTACCCATTAGATCGAACCAATTTTTCCACATCTGGGTACCCATATCAGTCCAAGTATTCATGAATCGATCTGAAATTTCTCCCCAAGAGGTTGACTCTTTTGGCATATATCGTTCCTTCCTTATAATGAGTACGAAGTAATGGAATGTAAAACTTTACTCTTTTCGCTGGCAAGCGTTCGGTTGATTAATAAGCTAGTGTGCCTTTATTTAATCTTATCTAGCTAGAAAATAAAGCAACAAATCTTCTCTGTGTTTTTCAGTCAACCTCAACCAATCAATTAAATGCAGGAGCAGCTTATTAGGTATGATGGGCACCATTAACACGCAAGACTTCACCAGTAATAAAACTGCTAGCAACAGGAGAAAGCAAAAAGGCAACAGCCCAAGCAATTTCTGAGGGCTTACCAAAGCGACGCATGGGAATTTCTGCGGTGATTTTATCTTTCACCTTATCAGGCATGGCTTTGGTCATCTCGGTGTCAATGAAGCCCGGTGCGACAGCATTTGCCCGAACGTTATAGCGGGCTCCCTCTCGTGCTAGAGATTTAATCAATCCGATTACACCTGCTTTGGTTGCAGCATAGTTTGTTTGCCCGACGTTACCGCGTTCACCCGAGATGGAACTAATACCGACAATAGAACCTTCACTGCGTTCGTACATTCCCCCAAGGAAGGGCTTAATTGTATTGGCGACACCTTTTAAGTTAACGTTTATAACTGCATCCCAGTCGGTAGATTCTAATTTTGTAAAGAAATTGTCACGAGTGATGCCTGCATTGGCAACAATCCCATAAACAGGTCCTAATTTTTCTTCAATTTCAGCAGCAGCAGCTTCCATAGAAGATAAGTCAGTGACATCAGCTTGAATTCCCAACGCACCGTTATTGCTGTCAGAAATCTTAATATCGGTGTAGGCAACCTTTGCTTCTAATTCTTGTAGAAAAGCAACGATCGCCGCACCAATTCCTTGATTTCCACCAGTAACCACAATGACTTTATCTTCTAAACCCAGTGAAACCATAAATTTGTCTCCTTTGTCAATTTGTTATGGGAGAAACTCTCTTATCTCACTAATGACTCATCACTAAACTCGTTCGATGGCGATCGCCGTTCCACCACCCGTTCCATGACAGAGTGCTGCCATTCCCAGGGTTCCGTCTCGTTCTTTCAGGGCATTGAGCAATGTGACCACTAATCGTGCCCCAGATGCCCCGATGGGATGTCCCAAAGCAATAGAACCGCCATGGACGTTCAACTTATCCAGCTCGATCCCTACCTGTTGATGAAACAGCATCGAACTTACTGCAAACGCCTCGTTATTTTCAAACAGATCGAAGTCAGAGGCTGTCATGTTGAGTTTCTCTAATAACTTCTTGGCAGCTCCTACTGGCATTTCCACAAAGCGCCAGGTTTCTCCACCTTGCCAAGCTCCTCCCAACACTTTAGCCAGAGGTTTTAATCCATGCTTTTCTACCGCTACCTCACTAGCGAGGACAAGAGCAGCCGCTCCATCGGAAATTTGGCTGCTGTTTCCTGCGGTCAAAACACCGTCCTTTTTAAAAGAAGGACGTAACTTACCGAGAGCCTCTAAAGTAGAGTCGGGACGAATTCCTTCATCTGTATCGACAATCTGGGTTCCTTTTTTGGTAGTAATTTCAATCGGAGCAATTTCCCTCTTGAAGATCCCTTTTTCCGTTGCAATGGCGGCTCGTTGATGGGAATTCAAGGCAATCTCATCTAGGTCTTTGCGAGCAAAATTATAGTTTTCGGCGACTCGCTCTGTTTGGTCCCCCATGCCTTCACCCTTAGTGGCATCCATCAAACCGTCACATAAGAGAATGTCGGTTAGCTGTTCTGGTGCACCCATGAGAAACTTGTAGCCCCAGCGCGCCCGATGGGAAAGATAAAAGCCTGCCTGAGACATCGATTCCATCCCTCCAGCCAGCACCAAATCTGCTTCTTCTCCTCGAATTGCCAGGGTGGCATTCATTAAGCTCATCATCCCCGAAGAGCAAACCATATCGATGGCATAGCCGTTTACTGACTCTGGAATTTGAGCTTTAAATGCGGCTTGACGGGGCAGTAACTGTCCGTGCCCCGCCCTTAACACATTCCCCATAATGTACAGATCCAGTGCTGACCCAGTTACACCTGCTTGAGCTAAGGCAGCCTCCATAGCATGGGCACCTAAATCGACAGGAGAGAAATTGGCTAATAATCCTCCAAAACGCCCTAAAGGTGTACGTACTGCCGAAACAACGTAAACATCACGCATAAATACCTACCAAATTCTATTTTTGTTGCTTAGCCTACCAATTTTTTCTTGGTATTCATTTATTAGGCTCTTTCTAAATCTAGAATAAAATGACTAATTTTCTAGTTTTTTAAGAACTTAAAATCCTGACCTTTATAATGTAAAAAGAAAATATGGGGAAATTGTGAGCTACTAACAATCAAATTTAGTAACTGACAAAATTTTTGACAATTATTTAGCTTGACAAAGTTATGTATCTTAAATGACTAAATAAACATAATTTTGTTGTAATATAGTTAATATGAAGGTTAAGTTACCTCCAGTCCCTTCTTTTGTTTAATTAGTTTCACCTCAGTGAATCTTGCAGCATTTTATCACCAAATACTCGATTTATGCGTATTGAATATTACATTGCTAGTTAAAAATAGAAATTTTGTCAGTTAGATTGATTAAGGTTTTCTTAAGAATATTCCACTAAATTGTGGCAAACTTTAAAAGATAAAAACTCAACCACATCTTAGTTTCGTCATAGCTTTTTAACTTAATTCTCAATTAGATTTCATTTATCCTTAAATAATGCTTTTTGATTTTCTGTAATACTTAGGGGTGAAGTAGGCTATGAACAAGATAAGTTAGCGATCGCTCATTGATAGCCCCATAGAGCAGACTAAACTTCCTCATGAGGCAAAAGCCATGCTCAAAAAATCTAAACCGACCACTGATCCCGCATACGATATCTTACGCTCCGAGCGTCAGCCTTTAAGTGCCATCTTTGCTCCACAAACTATTGCGGCGATCGGTGCAACTGACCGACCTGGTAGCGTCGGACGCACATTATTACGGAACCTGCTTGGTAGTGACTTCGGCGGGATAGTTTTTCCCATCAATCCCCATTATCGCAGTGTATTAGGAGTAAAAGCATATCCCCAACTCAAAGACGTTAGCGATCCTATCGATTTAGCCATTATTGCTACACCCGCTCCCACTGTGCCAGGATTGATTGACGAATGCATTGCTGCGGGAGTCAAAGGAGCCATTGTCATCTCTGCTGGGTTTCGAGAAACGGGTGAGGCAGGTGTAGCCTTGGAGCAAGAAATTTTGCAACGATTGCGCCGCAGCAAATTGCGTCTTTTAGGTCCGAATTGTTTGGGGGTAATGAATCCCCTCGCTGGATTGAATGCCACTTTTGCCCAAACAATGGCAAATCCAGGTCATGTTGGTTTCATCAGTCAGAGTGGCGCGTTGTGTACTGCTGTATTGGACTGGAGCTTGAAAGAGCATGTTGGTTTTAGTGCTTTTATCTCTATTGGGTCAATGCTCGATATTGGCTGGGGAGATCTAATTTACTATCTTGGCGACGATCCGCAAACCCGAAGTATTGTAATTTATATGGAATCGATTGGGGATGCTCGCTCGTTTCTTTCTGCAGGACGAGAAGTAGCACTAACCAAACCAATTATTGTAATCAAAGCCGGGGAAACAGAAGCCGCTGCCAAGGCTGCCGCATCTCACACGGGAGCATTAGCAAGCAGTGATGCTGCGAGCGAAGCTGCATTCCGCCGCTGTGGAGTGCTGCGGGTGAAACGAATTTCAGAGCTATTTAATATGGCGGAAGTCTTGGGCAAACGGAACTACCGACTCCAAGGTTCTCGTCTGACAATTATCACCAACGCTGGGGGTCCCGGTGTATTAGCAACAGATGCCTTGGTGGCAACGGGCGGAAAATTAGCCAAGCTGTCGGAGGAAACGATCGCTGCCCTCGATAAAATACTTCCTTCTCACTGGAGTCGCGGCAATCCCATCGACATTCTCGGGGATGCCGATCCAGAACGCTACACCAAAGCTTTTGAAATTGCCATTCAAGACTCCAATAGTGATGGACTTTTGGTAATTCTTACCCCTCAAGCCATGACCGATCCCACTCGTACCGCCGAAAAACTACGATTCGCCGTCGAACGACTCCAGGGTACTCCACTGCAAAATAAACCAATTCTGGCAAGCTGGATGGGGGGTGCAGAAGTCGCCGCTGGGGAACAGCTTCTCAATCGCAGCCAGATTCCTACCTATCCCTATCCCGATTCGGCAGCAAGATTGTTTACCTTGATGTGGAAGCACAGTTATAACTTGCAAGGTATCTATGAAACTCCTTCCCTGGTGGTGGATTGGGATGAGGGAAGTGGCGATCGCACTTGGATAGCGCCATCTCTCCAAACCATCCGGCAAAGCAACCGTACTCTACTCACCGAATGGGAATCGAAACAAATTCTCTCTGCCTACGGCATCCCCGTTGTTGAAACCAGAATCGCTCGCAGTGAAGACGAAGCAGTGAAAATTGCCGAAGCGATCGCCTATCCAGTTGTTCTCAAACTCCACTCCGAAACTATTACTCACAAAACAGATATCGGTGGCGTGAAACTCGATCTAACCAATGCCGAGGGAGTCCGGCGAGCATATCGAGAGATCGAGTCAGCAGTAAGAAGTAGGGAACAGTCTTCTAGCTCCCTCGGTGTCACCGTACAACGGATGATCGATAAGGATAGGGGCTATGAGTTAATTATCGGCAGCAGCATTGATGAACAATTTGGTCCAATTTTGTTATTTGGGGCGGGCGGTCGTTTAGCTGAGGTCTTGAAGGATCGGGCGATCGCCCTACCACCCCTCAATACTACTCTGGCACGTCGTCTGATGGAGCAAACCAAAATCTACGAAGCCTTGCAAGGGGTGCGAGGTCGCTCGGCAGTGGATTTTGTCGCCCTCGAACAGATGCTGGTTCGATTCAGTCAACTCGTTGTCGAGCAACGTTGGATTAAAGAAATTGATATCAATCCACTGTTGGCATTTCCGAGCGATCGAGAGCGCAATCATTCATCTTTATTAGCCTTAGATGCTCGTATAATCCTTCACAAACCAACTCTTAAAGAAGAAGAACTTCCCAAACTGGCAATTCGTCCCTATCCAACTCAATATGTCCAACCCTGGACGATGAAAAATGGTATGCCCGTCACCATTCGTCCCATTCGTCCAGAGGATGAGCCACTGATGGTACAGTTCCACAAAACCCTTTCCGAACGCAGTATTTACTTCCGCTACTTTCATTTGATGAAATTGAGCCATCGAGTTGCCCACGAACGCCTAATTCGCAGTTGCTTTATTGACTATGACCGAGAGATGGTATTGGTGGCGGAACGCAAAAATTCAGAGACTGGTAATAACGAGATTCTAGCAGTTGGTCGCTTGAGTAAACTGCATGGGTTTAATGAGGCAGAATTCGCCATGGTGATTAGCGATTTCTATCAGCATCAGGGATTGGGAACAGAACTGCTACGGCGATTGGTGCAAATTGGACGGGATGAAGGATTAGCCAGAATCAGTGCTGATATTTTGCCAGAGAATAGGGCAATGCAACAGGTTTGCCAGAAAATCGGTTTTCGTTTAGAACGCGCTGCCGATCTAATTAAAGCTGACTTGAATTTAACGGCTCCGGGATGGCGATCGCTATGTAATTAATTTTGTCTAAGTATTTATCCAGTTAATATAGCTTTTTCTGTTTTGTAAGAATAATGCTTCAGACTAATGACATCACTACGGAAAAATTCTTTAATTTATCCCATACAGCTTGGATATCCAAAAAGTTTCCGCATAACGGTACTTAAACAATTTACAAGCTGAAAACAAGATAAAATATTTGCCAGTTGGGCTTTTTACGTCGAAGCAATTAGTAATGAAAGAAACTACTCCTGCTGCCATGCCACCCTGTTTTGACAAATGGTGTAAACGTTTTGACGAGCTGCTCCGAACCAAAGCGCAAAAAAGGGAGTTTAGAAACTATTTGGGAGGATTATTAGGTGAAAGTGAGAGAAAAAATGTTTATCAGATGGCATCTGACGCAGTAGGAGTAACTTACCACCTTCGGTTCGTGCTTCTTACGTTTTGAGGAGACCTCAAAACTAAGCACTCACAAATTCCATCACTTTTTAACCGATTCACCTTGGTCGGCAGATAAGATAAATCAAAGGCGTTTAGAGGTAATGGCTCAGTGTAGC
>JADEWQ010000080.1 GCA_015207585.1 Pleurocapsales cyanobacterium LEGE 06147
GAAAGAACCAAATCGTATGTTAGTCAGCTTACATAGTCTGGTAGATGGTAAACGATTAACACAAAATGCAAACCCTGTTGAATTAAAAACCCTAACAAATTTAAAATGGAGGGCTAGCTTTCCTCTCGTCACCAGAGGTGAGAGTATCCAGCTAGCAAATATAAGATGAAACAGAACCGTGAACTTTTTCTCAAGAACTTTAGACAGCTTGCAAACGTGGTGCTTAAGTTAATAACTATGAGATAGCTCAAAGACTTAACTAATAATTTCTGTCAAATTAAAGATAACATCGATTTAAGAGGTTATCAGCCATGAGCGCAACTCCTCTCAAGCTTCAAACTGCTCCCGGACATCAAATTTTAGCGGCTGCTGGCAAAAAAATCTTGCGTCCTGGGGGACGGGCAGCAACAGAGCAATTATTTCAGTGGGCTGAGTTCAAACCCGACGAAACCGTGTTAGAACTTGCCGCTAGTTTTGGCGAAAGTGCGATCGCTATGGCAAAACGTTTCGGCGTTCGTGTCGTCGGCGTAGAGAAAAACCCTGAAAGCGTGGCACGGGCAAGAGAAAATATTCGCGCTGCTGGTTTAGAGGATAGGGTAGAAATAATCGAAGGAGACATTTTTCACTTAGATGCTATCTCCGAACAGTTCGATTACGTGCTGGCTGAAGCCATTCTTACCATGCAATCTCCTAGCGGCAAAGCAAAAGTACTTCGAGGAATTCGCGATCGCCTCAAACCAGGAGGAAAGTTTCTTGCCCACGAACTGCTAGCACGTGCTAACGAAGCAGAAATTCGTCAAACTCTATCTGAGGCTATTCGCGTCAATGCTACGCCTCTATCTGAAACTGGTTGGCGTACAGCTTGTGAAACTGCTGGTTTAAAAGTGCAGCAGGATAAAACCGGAAAAATGGGACTGTTAAATCCAGCTCAGATGCTGCGGGATGAAGGGCTATTGGGCAGCCTTCGTATTGGCTGGAATGTGTTGACTAAAGCCCCAATTCGAGAACGAGTACTACAAATGCGCCGTGCCTTTAAGCGACACGAAGCCGATTTAGGTTATATCGTTTTCTGGGCAACGGCTAAGTAATTTTACATCTTCGATGGAGAAATATAGATCGTGAACGCAATCGCTACATCCAACTCATTCTTTGTCACTTCTCTAAAAGACCTAATCGAATATCCTCAAGCTGGTATTCTCAGCAAAGTGTTAGTTAAAGATAACAACTGCCAATACACTCTTTTCTGTTTAGTTAAAGATACAGAGCTTGAAGAGCATACTTCTACTCGCAATGCTGCTATTAATGTTATTGAAGGAAAAGGTACCCTGATTCTTGAAGGAAAAGAAATCTTACTCGAACCAGGTATCTTTATCTTTATGCCAGCTAATGCACCTCATGCTTTAAAAGCTTCAGAAAATTTGGCTTTTGTCCTTACTCTTTCCGAACATGCATAGATAAACAATTCCTATGACTCAAACAGCCATTCAACCTAACCAGCAACAACGCCGAGGACAGGCTTGGTATCGGCCGATGTTTTCTCCAGAACATGGAGTTTATGTGGTCTTAGCTGGTTCTTTCCTTACGGGAGCCGCCTTAGCCCAAGCTTGGACTCTCTCGACTACCTTGGCTCTTATTACGGCTTTTTGTGGCTTTCAGGCAGAATATCCTCTCGAACTTCAACTGAAGCAGCGACGGAGTTTTAAACCTCGTTTCTGGATTTGGGGCGGGTTATACGGGGTTGTAGCTGCGAGTCTTGCTATCTGGCTCGCTTTAGGCACGCCAGTGTTGCTCTGGCTGTACGCTGGGGCGTTAATTGCTTTGTTGGTAGACACGATTGAGGTACTGCGCAAAGAACGAAAATCAATCGTCAACGAACTGGTTACTTTTGCGGGAGTTAGTTTAGCGGCTCCCTTTGCCTACGCTGCTACCACTGGAACTCTTACTCCTGTTGCCTTGGGGTTGTGGGTACTTAATGCTCTTTATTTCAGCAGCAGCATCTTTACAGTCAAGCTGCGCAAGCCTCAAACTAGTTCTCTCCTGCCGGGCATAATTTATCATGCGATCGCTACTCTTGTTGTAGTTATTCTTTACTACTTTGGCTGGCTTAATCTCTTTACGGCACTGGCGTTTGGCGTTGCGTTGCTTAAATTTGGATTTGTCGTCTGGCAGCAACAATGGTATCGCAACACCAAGATTGGGGCAGTAGCTACTCTAGAAACTTCAACAGCTTTGATATTTATCGCGATCGCATCTGTCAGCGTTCTTCCCGCTCACCTGATGTAAATTAGATAGGACTTAGCATAGCCACCAGGAAATCAATTTACTTATCTCAAAGCTAAAGCGGCAGTGCATTCCGTACCGTGAAACGGCGGAGTACCTTAGTCTCGAGATATTAGTTAAATTAACCCATTTCAATGGGTTTGAGCTTTGAGCCGGAACTTTAGTTCGCGGCAAATTTCGATTTTAATTTAAAAAGCGATCGCTTTAAATAATAAACTGCGATCGCCTTTAATTTTGAAAAATAAGTGCGATTCGTTGGGATGGAAATTCAAAAGTCAAAGCTAAGTGAGCGATGATGAAAGTAAATGAGTGAGAACTCACGCTCTTGACAAGAAAAAATTAACTAAAGCGATAGAATGAAAACTTCAACTGACAAGGCAAAAAATCTGCCCGACACCGCAGGTTCTAATCCTAAAAAAAAAGGTAAGTCTCTCCCGTCTAAATTCCTCGTCAGGCTGGCAAAGTTTGTTTGGACGACTCTTTGGCACTTAATGATGTCTCAATTAGCTCCGCGCGATCGCTCGGGAGCATATATTCGTCCTGCCAGCCAGTTCCGCAACTTCATCGGAACCGAGACGGGAAATCCCTATCAGCCAGAGGCAGGACGCTATCGCCTCTTTGTGGGACTCAGTTGTCCGTGGGCACATCGAACTCTCGTAGTGCGAGCTATTAAAGGACTTGAAGATGCGATCGCGGTTTCTATCGTTGCTCCTTCGCCAAATGAAGGAATCTGGATGCTGGAAGAAGAATGGGAAGGCTGCCACACTCTTCCCGAATTGTATAAGCTAGCTCGACCGGATTATAACGGACGTTCTACGGTTCCCGTGCTTTGGGACGAGCAGACTAAGACAATTGTCAATAACGAGAGTGCAGAAATTATCGTGATGCTCAACTCCCAGTTTAACGAATTTGCTGCCAACCCAACCCCGGATCTCTATCCGGCACAACTGCAAGAAAAGATCGACCAATGGAACAAAAAAATCTACCACTCTGTTAATAATGGCGTATATCGCTGTGGCTTCGCTCAAACCCAAGAAGCATACGATCTAGCCTGCGATGAACTGTTTGCTACCTTGGATGAGATCGAGCGGGTGCTGGCGACTAATAGATATCTCTGCGGAGACAGTTTAACCCTAGCTGATGTTCGTCTCTTTACCACCTTGTTCCGCTTTGACGCAGTCTACTACGGATTGTTCAAATGTAACCGTCACCGCATCAGCGATTATCAAAATCTGGGAGCTTATCTGCGCGAGTTATATCAGTTGCCTGGGGTAGCCGCTACTTGTAGCTTAGAGCAGGTCAAACAAGACTACTATGGCAATTTGTTCCCTCTCAATCCGGGCGGAATTATTCCCTCTGGTCCCGATTTAAGCAGTCTTTTAGAACCTCACGGTCGTGACAAGAGCAAAGTTTGTCATTAACATTGAGGCGATCGCTTTATACGATCTTGCTGTGTGTGAGGAGAATGATGGCAAAATTTAGCTCTATCTGGCGATGGCATTGGCAAATAACTAAACTATTATTAATTTCTGCAATTCTTTTCTGCTTGGCTCTACCTATGCAAGCTATTGCTCAAGAACGAGTCGTGCGTACTTTAACCGTTACCGGACAAGGAGAAGAAAGAATTCCTACCACCCTGACCCAGGTGCAGTTAGGAGTAGAAATTCAGGGAAAAACGGCGACAGAAGTACAAAAGCAAGTTGCCCGACAAACAAAGGCAGTAGTAGATTTCTTGCGTTCTCGTAATGTCCAGCAGCTACAAACTACTGGAATTGGGTTGCAGCCCAATTATGATTACAGTAATAATCAAAGGCGTTTATTAGGTTACATCGGTATTAATACCGTAAGTTTTCGTCTCAGTACCGAGCAAGTCGGCGACTTACTAGACCGAGCCGTCCAAGCTGGAGCAACTCGGATCGATAGCATCAGCTTCACCGCGACGGAAACAGCCCTAACCGCAGCCCAAAAACAAGCCCTCCGCCTTGCTGTCGGGGAGGCTCAAGCTCAGGCAGAAGCAGTTTTACAAGCTCTCAATTTTAAGCCTCAAGAGATTATTAGCATTCAAATTAACGGAGCTAGCGTACCGTCACCAAAGGTCTTTCAAGCCGAAGCCATGGCAGATAGAGCTGTTGCCTCTACGCCCGTTATTGGGGGCGAGCAAACCGTTACCGCTTCTGTTACCTTGCAAATCAGCTACTAATTTCAAATATAAATTTAATATTATTTTGTTAGGAAACAAGCGACCAAACTTTTTCCCTGACTCCTGACTCCTGTACGGGCGGTTTGCAAACCGCCCCTACTGACTCCTCTCTCAACCGGAAAATTAGATGATGACCAGCTTATGAAGTTAGCAAACTTTGACTTCAGCCACTATTACACCTATGACGAGCTAGTCAGCTATCTTCACGAAATGGCTCGAGCCTATCCTCATCTGCTTCATCTATCTACTATCGGTCAGAGTTATAGCGGACGAGACCTCTGGCTGGCTACTCTGACTAATAAGCAAATAGGGACTGCAATTGTCAAACCAGGCTACTGGATCGATGCCAATACTCATGCCGGAGAAGTAACCGGCTCGGCTGTTGCTCTCTATATTATTTATCGCCTATTGACCCAATACGAACAAGACCCACAAATTACCCGTTTACTCGACCATTACACTATCTATGTTTTGCCTCGTTTAGCGGTTGACGGGGCGGAAAAATATCTGACTACCCCTTATAAGTTGCGTTCCAGTGTTCGCCCTTATCCTCATCCAGACGAAAGAGATGGACTGTATCCAGAAGACATTAATGGAGATGGTCTTATTTTACAAATGCGAATTCAAGATGATTGTGGAGCTTGGAAAGTCTCCGAGCAAGACCCCAGAGTTATGGTCAGACGAGAACCAGAAGAATTTGGCGGCACTTACTACACGCTGCTACCGGAAGGACTGATTCGTAACTACGACGGCTACGATATCAAGCCAGCACCGATCCTAGAAGGGATGGACTTTAACCGTAACTATCCCCATCAATGGACTCCCGAAGGTCAGCAAACAGGCGCGGGGCATTTTCCCTTCTCCGAACCGGAAACCCGAGCCGAAGCTGAATTTTGGCATCAACACCGTAACATCAATGGGTTTATTACTTATCACACCTATTCTGCGGTAATTCTACGCCCCTACAGTACCCATCCAGACGATTATTTTCCAGTAGAAGACCTAGAAATTTATAAACTGATCGCAGAAAAAGGTACTTCTCACACGGGTTACAAGTGTATCTCTGTCTATCACGACTTTCGCTACCATCCCAAAGAAGTTACCACTGGCGCAATGGACGATTATGGCTACGATCATTTTGGTTGGTTTGGTTTTACCGTAGAACTTTGGGATGCACCGACAGCAGCAGGAATTGAAAAAAAAGACTACGTTAGTTGGTTTCGCTTTCATCCAGAAGCCGATGACCTCAAATTAATGCGCTGGAATGACGATCAGCTTGAGGGAAAGGGATTTATCTCCTGGCAACCGTTCCAACATCCCCAACTAGGCAAGGTAGAAATTGGAGGCTGGAATTTTAAAGCTGTTTGGCAAAATGCTCCAGCTCAGTATCTCCCCGAATTGTGCGAACGACAGTTTCGTTTCGCGATCGCCCATGCTTTGATGTCACCCTTGCTAGCGATCGCGCGTACTGAGGTCATTCCCCAAGAAGGCGACCTCTATTATGTGGTGGTACAGTTAGAAAATCAAGGTTTTTTGCCTACCTATACCAGTAAGAAAGCTTTAGAAAGAGAAGCTGTCCGACCTATTGAAGTCTCTCTCTCCTTACCCGAAGAAGTCACTTTAATTAGTGGCAAACAGTGGCAAGAAGTCGGTCATTTAGAAGGACGTTCTAACAAAGCCTTTGCTAGATTGGCTGAAGGAACGGATTATCGCTGCCATCTGGAGTGGGTGGTAAAAGCTCCCACGCGCAGCGAAATTGAAATTGTGGCAAAGGCAGAACGGGCTGGTACTGTAAGTAAGCAAATCTTGCTTGATGACGAGTCTAATCCTACGTACTAAAAAACGTATGATATTATCAAGTTTTTCCAGAAGAACATATATTTTGAAAATTAAAAACTCAGATAATGAAAACACTTTATAAATGGTCGGTAGCCGAATATCACCAGATGATTGATACGGGATTGTTAGCAGGAAAGCCCGTAGAATTACTAGAAGGGGAAATAATCGAAATGAGTCCCGAGGGCATACCCCATAGTTTTACTAATCGCTCTGTAGGTAATTATTTACGCCAACTTTTGCAAGGCAAAGCTTTAATTAGTGAAGCTCATCCCATTACCCTCGATAATTCCGAACCAGAACCAGATATAGCGGTAGTTCGTTTACCTGATACCATATACGCGACACATCATCCTTATCCTCAAGACATCTATTGGATAATCGAAGTAGCCGATCAAACTTTAAAAAAAGATTTAGAGGAAAAAAGAATTACTTATGCCCGTAATGGCATTCCTGAATATTGGGTAATCGATCTACCTCATAAAAAACTGTGGGTATTTAAAGAGCCACAGCAAAATAAATATCAAAACTGTGCTGAATTTACCACAGGAAAGATTAATCCCGTTACTTTTCCCGATCTTGATGTAGAAGTTAACAAGTTATTGATTATTTAATCGTTAAAATTGAATCGATATTTGTAGCTCAGGCGATCGCAACCATTCTTTATCCCAATTTTGAGACAAAAAAAGTAATAGTAAAGCACTATGCAACTAGCGATCGCCTGAAAAACCTATATTACCTATTATTATTGTCTCCTATTACTGGAGCAGACACTGCTTCTGTTCCTGCTTGAACTTCGTAAAACTGACTTGCCCAACGCCGGGTTTGTAAGATTGGTCCATCTCCTTCGTAGAGAGGAGGATGAGTTAGATAAATTTTATTTTCCAAAATGGGAATGTCTTGCTCGAAAGTCATAGCCGTATCTCTTTTGGCGATCGCCGCCAGAATCAAATTTAGAGGTGGTGGAAGAGATTTTTTGACACTAAAAAAGATTTGAATATCGAGATAATCCTTATCGATAGGAGTACCTGTAAAAATTTGCAGCAATCCCAGCTCAATTATTCCTTTTGCCCACCAGTAAAAGCTAACATCATAACCGGGACCATAGTAGGTAGTAGTCACCGAGCCATCTTCTGGGATTATCTTTCCCCCAGCCAGAGAAGATAAATTATATTTCTGAGACATTGTATGGGTCAAAACTGGACCATCGACCTTAATGCTCTCTGTCTTAGCGGCTCTAAAAGTTTGACTGTGTAGCTGGGATAAATGGGCAACATCTATACTGTTGTCTAAATAATTCTTGAGGTTGGTGCGAGCCTTCCACCGCCGAACTAAGCGCAGAGGAGTCCATTGGGACGAATTATATTCAGGGAGTTCCGGTATTTCCCAATCGGGAGATTTTCCCTGCCCGTGATAATACATCAGAATCAGCCCATTAACTTCACGAACTGGATAGCTTTTAATTTGGATTTTAGGTTGCTTGTTGGTGTAAGGTACATTAACGCAATGACCTCGACCACTCCAAAGCCAACCATGATAGGGGCAGCGAATCGTTTCATCCTTGACGGTGCCCGTATATCCCAGATGTGCTCCCATGTGGGGACAGTGGGCATCTAGCAAATAAGGAGTGCCATTTTCTGCCCGAAACAGCACGAAGTCTTTGCCAAAATAACGAAGCGGAATAACTTTTTTGGCTGGCAGTTCCTGACTGATGGCGACACGAAACCAGCTATTGAGAAAGGTTGAATCCAACACGTTTGAGTTCATAAAATTTATATTCTCAAAGGTAAAAAGTACTTGTACTTAAGAATAATTGTGTTTAGAATAGATTTTTTCTATCATATTTGCTCAAAACTATAGCTAATAAAATTTGGAAATTTTATTATCATGAATCCCTCGCCCAATCCCAAATTTTTTACAACAATTTTTTTGTATATTTGTGGCGTTGCTTTGATAATGACGGCATTTGTCATTTTGTTAAAAGGTTTAGGAATTATCTCTAATATTCCAGGGTAGATTATTTGGGTGTTGGTTTTATTAGCTATTGGCATAGGATTACTGGGCGGAATCCGCAATAGTAATAAACGCTATTAAGCTAAAAATAATTTATCAATATTTTTTTATTTAGTTATTTAATCTAAAAATATGGTAAAAACATGTTAGAAAGTAAGAGGGATCGAAATTGGCTAGATTTATTGGCAACACAATTGATGGAGCAGTTGAGTTGATTTTTTAGGTCAAATTTCACTATCTTAATAATTGTTCATAAATATTCAATATTAAGTGATTTTTATTTATGTAATATAAAAGCATCAAGCTTTCGTAACTTGAGCTTGCTCAAAGCAGCCTTATATGCAGCTGACTTTTGAGTTGTCCTCTCCTTAAGGAAATTTTCTCTCCGAGCAGAGGCAGCCAACGAGCGAACAAGCTTTCGATCCAGTCCGGTGCAAGTGTAAAGACTATCTCCACTTGAGGATTGCGTCTTCCGCAAATATAGGGGAGAAAAATAAATGCAATCTAATTTAAAACAAAATTTAATAAAAAAATCAATTCATAATACACCATTAATTTTAGTAGTTGAAGATGATGAAGATAATTTACTATTTATTTCTCACGCACTGATCTTTTTTAAATACACGTTCCTTACCGCAAAGGATGCCCAGACAGCTCTATCTCTAGCCAAACAATATCAACCAAACCTGATTCTCCTCGATATCATGTTACCGCAAGTGAATGGTCTGGAACTAGTTCACGATCTCAGACATGGTAAACTCACCCAAACAATTCCGATCGTTGCAGTAACAGCTCTAGCATCGGAAGAAGATCGCGATCGCCTATTGGCTTCTGGTTGTAATGGCTACCTCAGTAAACCCTATTTGCTAGATGACCTCGATAGTATAATTCGTTCTCATTTGCCTCAGCGATTTTTTTGTCCTAGCGCGAGAGAAACGCGCCAATATCTAAGTTTATTTAGCAATAACTGTTTATTACAGTTTGGATTCGGATGACGGTAAATCTGAGTTTAAAGAGACAAAGTAACGACTTTTGACAGTGCTGGTAGACTTCCAGGGTGGATGCCAATAAGTTTCTTGAATTACTGCTGGGTCGGTTCCTTGTTGAAACTGTTGCAGCCTAACGACACTGAGGTTATTTCGCCCTACTACTTCTTTCCCCTCTTGTAACCAACGATTGCGCCACAACCAGGAAACTAAAGAACGAGTAATTTGCTGCCAAAATGTAAACCGAGATTTGACAGAAGACGGTTGTTCTTCCCAATTAAGTGAATGGGCTTTCTCGCGTTTTATCCACTCAATTCGATACTGCCAGTCTGGGGGAGATTGTTCATCTCCAATTTCGGTTTGCCAAGGTTTTTGTTTATTGCTGTGCCAGGGAAAGAGTTGTCGCCAATAAGAATGTCGATGGGGTAGTTTAACTAGTCGGAGTGGTTCTTGCCATCCTACCCAATTTTCTGTTGGTTCTGGGAAGAGTGATTTAATTTTGGTATGAACTAAGCGGGTTGACAATTCAGAATTTTTAATGGCACTGGAGGTAAGTTGTACGAGAACGGAAGCTTGGGTGGGAAAACGGAACCAGTGACTGATGCGAACGGCACAACTGTAGTGAATATCGCCAGAGATAATTACCACGCGCTCTCGCCTTTGACACAGACAGAGCAATAGTTTGTTAAAAGCCTCTTTATTAAAATTCCAAGAATCTCCCACATCGTTACTAAAAACTCGATCTCCTTTTAAAGAGAAGCGTTGGATTAAATCGATAAGAGATAGAGTGACTAAGTTAGTAGGTATGACTACTATAGTGGCTTCGATCTTGCCCTTGCCATCTGGTTCGAGTTTATCTGTCTGTTCTAATGGTGTTTGCAACTGTCGAGTCAAAGCAGTCGGACTCAGTAGCATTGGCGGAGCAGTATCTTTGTTTGACTTTGTGGGATAACCGCGCCAAGTGCGTGTATCGAGTACGATAACTTCGTGCTTACTAGTTCTGAGATGATAGTGCCACCGCAAAGCTTCGGCATCTCGTACCAAAACCAATACATCCTCATCTGATTCTAGTTCGGGTAATCCAGTTTCCGAATTTATTGGTGGTATTCCTAAATAGCGAGCGATCTCTTCCCAGGCAAAGGCATCCGTTCCCTCTGCTGCCGACCACTTTTCTACCGCCGATAACAGTTTCGCTCCCGGCTGTCCGTCTGCAAACTGTTCGGGGGTATTGCCCCACGCTTGAAATAAAGCATAAGCAAGCAAGCCATTTTGAATCACCCGCCTGCCCAATGGCTTGCTCAAAACGCGATCGCACCATTCTCGATTTAGATACCAGTCATCGCTGATATCGTGATCGTCACAGATAGTATAAGTTGGTACGTTAGCCAACGCTCGCCTAACTTGCCAAAGAGTAATGGTAAAATCCTTAATTGCACTAACTTCTTTCTCCCAACGCCGTGCCGACTTGCGATTTGGGCAAAGGGTCTTGCCGGAGGGAAAATTATGAAGTAAAAGAACTGACGACCAAGCAAATAGGTAAATAGCAGCATATTCTCCAAAGCTAAACAGATGGCTTTTTGCTTTTGCCGATTTTCCATGGAGCATTGCCGTAAAGCCACCTTCTACTTCAGCAATTTTACTGCGCTGTCCCGGTTTTAATTGACTCGCCTCGACATGTCCCTGCTGCAAAGGTAAATTTTCTTCCCAACCGAGCAAAGCCTTACCTACTGCACTCGCTGCCCATAAAAAAGGATCGGCGACATCATCCCCATAGATTTGATCTCCCGTTAAAAAAAGTTGATGGGGACGCTCATCGGGTAAATGGGCAGATTGTTGGATCAAAAAATCCAGACAAGGTAGGAGATCGAGTTCGCCGCCATGAGGCTTGCGGCAAGAACCGTGGACGATGCGCAAGCGGTCTAGATCGTCTGGTGGTAAAGAAAAGGTAGGCAACTGATGGGAAAAATAGCTAATCGTTGCATTTAAATCTTGACTATTGAGAGCCGTGACGATATGCTCTTGGCTTTCTCCCAAGAGCATATCGTAGGCATAGATCTGCCCCGATTTTAATCGAACGTTCTCGATTGGTTGAGCCGTTACTGCTACTAGATGCAGGTGTCGACCTAACTGTACCGTAGTCTGTCTTCCTTCTAGGAGTAGCTTATCTAGCTCTGCACCTTTACCTTCTTCGGTCGAGTATACTCTTAGGGTAACCAAGCGAGGTTCCTTTAGTGCTAGCCAAACCGTAACTGCATCTTGCTCTGTACGTCGCAAAATTGGTCCCCCCACAATTAGTGGTAAGTCGTCGATGTTCAAATAAAAGTCTTTTTGGTAACTAGGCTTAGGCAAGAAAAGTAATTAGAATTTTTCCACAACTATTTTGCCAGAGAAAGACACTTTGAAGATAATTTAATCCGAATTCCGAATTAAGATACACCTATAATTCAAGAATAAAATAAGAGATAGGAATATGGTTTGTAATTATGAGCCAGCATACGAGGCAAGTAATCTTATATAAGGATGAAGATGGTTACTGGGTTGTAGAGTGTCCGGTTTAAAGGGATGTATTAGTCAGGGAAGTACTAAAGAGCAGGCTTTGTCAAACATCAAGGAAGCTATTGCAGGCTATGTGGCTGCTCTAGAAGAAGATGGCTTACCTGTGCCAGAAGACGATTTTGAAACATTTCTGGTGGTTATGTGAGCAAGTTGCCTAGCATTTCAGGAAAAGAGTGTATCAAAGCTCTAGAAAAAATTGGTTTTTACCAAAAACGTAGAGAAAGTAGTCACATTATTTTGAGAAGGGATGAACCGTTCGCTCAGTCGTTATTCCAGATCGTCGGGAATTAGCTAAAGGCACACTGCGAAGCATCATTCGAGATGTAAACCTTAGTGTCGAAGAATTCATATCGTTGCTTTAAGTTAAGGCGATCGCAATACCTATCTTTCTGCGGGAGTATCGGCTACCGATGATAGATTTTTTTGTTAGTCAAGGGGACTGCGGACAGCTTTACCACCCCGGTGAAGTACATGAGTATAAATCATCGTTGTTTTGACATCTTTGTGTCCTAATAATTCTTGTACTGTCCGAATATCATAGCCATTTTGTAGCAAATGGATAGCAAAGCTGTGACGAAACGTATGACAATCCACCTTTTTTTGAATATCTGCTTGGCGAACTGCTTATTTTAAAGCTTTTTGTAAACCACTCTCATGTAAATGGTTGGGATTTGAGGTTATTCGTAAAACAGAACCTCGACAATTCGGTAATAAAACACATGCAGTTTATGTGATGCATCGTGCTGTGGCAACAACGGCATAACAATTCGCTCGGAGCGGACTGTCGAAAGATGCTGACACATTGCGACGACTACTTGCAGCCGCTCAAGCGAACCGTTAGGCGGCGACCGTGAGACCAATGAGTCGAAATGAGTAACTGGTTCCACCCAATCAAAGAAAACCACATTTTCAAGGAGTCTTTTCATGCTGCGACTTTTACAAGGCACAATTAGAGTTGAAGGGGTTGATCGCGAGGATTTCACCTCAAACGAGCATCCTGTGGACAAGATTCGGGATGTTCAAGTCTATCTAGAGACCGGGCAGCCGGAGCAAACTATTGCCATTGCTCCTGTAAAGTGGGGTGGGGAATGTCGCGTCGAAGTTCACATGAATGTCCGCGCTCTGGGCGACGGCTCGGTGAAGGTTAGCGGGACAACTATCCTTTTTGAGGGTGCATCTGAAGAGACTGGTGAGGAAGAAGATCGTGCGACCATCGATTTCTCAGTCCCGCGAACGACCAGGAATGTGCCGCCTAGGCACCATCACATTTCGATGCGAAACCGAACATTGATCGGTGCAGAAGACTCTGCAGAGGTATTCTTTACTCTATCAAACACCATCGTCGAAGAGTAGCGATTCTGGCTCTGTATTAGAGCAAAGGGATAGTCTGTGAGAGGCTGAGCCATTGTGCCTAACACGTCACTGCAGTGGACGATCGCGCGATCCGATGGCTAAGTTATACTCTGCTTATCACCACCGAGCTTCGCCGTTACAAGTAATAATCAGAATACTACAAGACGCACTGCGATTCAAAGCAATTAACTCCTTAAAACTCTCATTATCCAACTCAGTCAACCAAGATACATCACTCCCGACGATCGCACTGGCAACTTTTTTCTTATCTTCAATCATTTGGTCGATTCTTTCTTCTAAAGTCCCCAGGGTGACAAACTTATGGACGAAAACATTCTTGGTTTGACCGATCGCGAAGGTGCGGTGCGGCAGCACCCGCATTCGCGGGATCGCGCTGAGGCTATGATTCATTGGCTTTAAATATTACTAATTTTTGAGGAGACACAATTTAATGCAAAGCATCAATCATTAATCTGGATACAATATAGACACACATGAACCCCGATTATATTGTATGAACCGTTTTCTGTTTCCCGTCGTAATTGAAAAGGACGAGGAAGGCTACTTTGCATCATGTCCAACGCTACAGGGCTGTTACACTCAAGGGGATTCCTATGAGGAAGCTCTGCAAAATATTCAAGATGCGATCCTTCTACACATCGAAGACAGAATAGCAAATGGTGAGGAAGTTCCCAAACTTTCTCACATGAGCCTGACAACTGTGGAGGTACAGGTTTGAGTTCTCGTCTTCCTAGAGTTTCAGCTACAGAAGTTATCAAAGTTTTAGAAAAAATAGGATTTGCCCTATCTCGACAAAGTGGAAGTCACAAAATTTATAAGAATGCTGAAGGCAGAAGAGTAACTGTGCCCTACCACGGTAGTACAATTCTTAAGTTGAAAACTTTCAAGAGTATTCTCAGTGATGCGGGTTTAACAGTTGAAGAATTTATTGAGTTGTTAAAAAGCTCCTAGAAAAGAGGTCTAACTTAACCGTTACAAGGAATAATAAGAATACTACACGATCGCGCTGGCAACTTTTTTCTTATCTTCAATCATTTGGTCGATTCTTTCTTCTAAAGTCCCTAAAGTAACAAATCTTATGGACGAAAAGATTTTTGGTTTGACCGAAGACTGGGTTTGATTATTATTTTTTTACGTGAGTCTGCCATGATGAAAAAATATAATTATCTACCAACCCAGAGAGGATAAAATCATGCCTGAAGGTTTTTTGCTCAGTCGCATTCTGTTTCGCTTTGAAGATGAGTCTGAAGATTTGCTAGGAGATCTATCGGCAGTAACGATAACTCCTGATGGCAGTTTGTGGGTTGGTTCTGATGAACTATTGGGAATCGAGCGTCTCTACCCAATTGAGCCTCATATTTTTGGCAATCATCAGCATTTTCCCCTAGGAAATTTTGTCGAGCTATTCGATAGTGAAGACGAGATTGATATAGAAGGAATCGAGTATTCTCATCATTATCTGTGGATAACTGGTTCTCACAGTACCAAGCGCAAAAAAGCTAAAGGAAAGAATGCTGAAAAGGATATTCAAAGACTTTCACAGATAAAGGCAGATTCTAATCGTTATTTACTGGCTCGCATTCCTGTCATTAATGGGGAATTAGTCAAGGTTTGTTCCAACCCAGATGACCCTACTGAAAAACTGACAGCTGCATGTCTCCAAAAAACTTCAAAAGGTAATTTACTAATCGACGCCTTGACTGAAGACTCTCACCTCGGTTCAATTATCTCTTGTTCGTTGCCATCTAAAGATAATGGTTTGGATATTGAAGGATTAACAGTATTTAAAAACCGGATTTTCCTCGGTTTGCGCGGTCCGGTACTGCGAGGCTGGGCGATAATCTTAGAGTTAGAATTAGTAGAGTCCGAGCCAGGAGTTCTTACCCTCAAAGAAATTGGTGAATCGGGAGAGCTATATAAAAAACATTTTGTCGATCTAGATGGCTTAGGTGTCAGGGAATTGTGCTTTTATGGCGAAGACTTAATTGTTTTAGGAGGACCGACAATGGCTCTAGATGGAGCTTTACGAGTCTTCCGGTGGAAAAATGCCCTACAACATTCTGGTGACAGCATTTGCGGACAAGATTCGGGAGAGTTAGAGGTTTTATTCGATCTACCTATTAAAGTTGGTACGGACTATGCAGAGGGACTTGCCTTGTTTCCCTGCCTCCAATACCCAGATTCTTTACTGGTAGTTTATGATTCGCCAGATGAGATTAGAAAACCAAGACCTAAAGAGATATTTGCTGACGTGTTTCGACTAATATAATCATTTAAGTCTTTGACCGAAGAAAGAAATTTTAGGCGGCGGACCCGGTTTACTTGTTCGTACAGTTGATGATACTGTTGATTTTGCTGTTAGCTGCAAATACCAGCTATGCAGACTTTCCGCGACTGTGTTATTTTTTGGCGCGAGATGGGTTTTTGCCGCGACAATTATCGCTGTTAGGCGATCGCTTGGTCTATTCCAACGGAATTATACTTCTGATTCTGGGTGCAGCGATTTTAATTATTATCTTCAAAGGTAGTGTCAACGCTGTGATTCCCTTTGGCTCATCCATAAAATAATTTACCTTTCAATGTGATACTACCGAATTCACTACAAGCACAAACGCCGCTATTTCGGTATTGAAGAAAGCATTTCAGATGAAATAAGTTTCACAGCCAACTAAGAAAGACGCGATATATCGCGTCTCTACCCTTACTCCCTACTCATTAAATAAATCAAAGTCCGTGACAGCACCAACACTGCTAGAGGAAACTAAAGACGCATATTTTGCTAAGATGCCTTTTGTATAACGGGGTGGACGGGGTTGCCATTTGGCGCGGCGACTGGCTAATTCTGCATCGGAAATGTTGATTTGTAGCAAGCGAGAATTAGCATCAATAGTGATACTATCGCCTTCTTCGACCAGAGCGATCGCACCACCAACAGCGGCTTCGGGAGCAACGTGTCCGACTACCAGACCGTAAGTACCGCCTGAAAAGCGTCCATCAGTAATTAACCCGACTGTATCCCCTAAACCCGCACCAATAATTGCTGAGGTGGGTGCTAGCATTTCCCGCATACCAGGACCGCCAATAGGTCCTTCGTAGCGGACGATAATTACATCACCGGCTTTAATCTTACCTGCAAGGATGGCATCTAAGCATTCTTCCTCGGAATCAAATACCCGTGCAGGACCGGTAATGCTGGGATTTTTCACCCCGGTAATTTTTGCTACTGCTCCCTCTGTAGCGAGATTCCCTTTAAGGATGGCTAAGTGACCTTGGGCATACATCGGGTTATTCCAAGGACGAATCACATCTCGATTGGTGGGTGGTTCATCGGGGACATCTGCTAAAATTTCGGCGATGGTTTTACCTGTGATGGTGATACAGTCACCGTGAAGTAATCCATGCACCAATAGCATTTTCATCACTTGGGGAATACCACCAGCTTGATGTAAGTCTGTGGCGACATATCTACCACTGGGTTTTAGATCGCATAAAACAGGGACGCGACTACGGATAGTTTCAAAATCATCTAGATTAAGTTCTACACTAGCCGCACGAGCGATCGCCAGAAAATGTAACACGGCGTTAGTTGAACCACCCACAGCCATAATTACAGAAATAGCATTTTCGATAGATTTGCGCGTGATAATTTGCCGGGGTAGAATTTGCTTGCGAATTGCTTCTACTAATACCTTGGCTGATTTTTCAGTGCTATCGGCTTTTTCGTCATCTTCCGCCGCCATGGTGGAAGAATAGGGTAAGCTCATGCCCATCGCTTCAAAGGCCGAGGACATAGTATTGGCTGTGTACATCCCACCACAAGAACCAGCACCAGGACAAGCGCGGCGTTCTACTTCCATCAGTTCGGTATAGTCAATTTTTCCAGCACTGTATTCGCCAACAGCCTCAAAAGCACTGACAACCGTTAAATCTCTGCCGTTGTAGCGTCCGGGTTTAATTGTCCCACCGTAAACAAAGATAGCCGGGATATTCATCCGTGCCATTGCAATCATTGCCCCCGGCATATTTTTATCGCAACCGCCAATGGCAATTACGCCATCCATATTTTGACCGTTACAGACGGTTTCAATGGAGTCAGCGATCGCTTCTCGTGACACTAGGGAATATTTCATCCCCTCAGTTCCCATGGAAATCCCATCACTAATAGTAATTGTGCCGAACATTTGCGGCATTGCCCCGGCTAGTTTAATTCCAGCTTCAGCTATGAGTGCTAGTCGATCGATCCCCATGTTACAGGGAGTGATGGTGCTGTAGGCATTAGCCACACCCACAATTGCTTTCTTAAAGTCTTCATCCTGAAAACCTACTGCACGCAGCATAGCGCGATTTGGCGAGCGCTGTACCCCTTGTGTGACAACTTTACTTCTGAAATTCTCTGACATTGTTTTTTCACCCATTGCTCTCACCTCGCTCGAATCTCTGTATGAGTATCATAGGTAGACTTTTTTGAGATGTCCAATATATATTTATTAGAAATTGAGACTTATAAAGTATCAAAAATATGGAACTACGACACCTGCGCTACTTTATTGCTGTAGCTGAGGAACTACATTTCACTAAAGCCGCAGAAAAACTGCATATAGCTCAACCGCCTCTGAGTCAACAAATTCAGCAGCTAGAAGCAGAATTAGGAGTAAAACTTTTTCATCGCCAAACTAAGCGACAAGTACAGCTAACAGAAGCAGGTAAGGTTTTTTTACAAGAGGCTTATCAACTACTAGTGCAACTAAAAACAGCAGTAGCACTGACTCAAAAAATTGGCAGAGGTGAAACAGGCCAACTGAGAATAGGATTTACTAGTTTGGTAATTTACGACCTATTACCCTTGATTTTGCGACAATTTCGCGAGCAATTTCTGGAAGTAGAACTAGTATTACGGGAGTTAACTACAAGTCAACAGGAGCAAGCACTGAGAGATTCCCTGATTCATGTGGGTTTTGCTCATCCACCTTTGGAAGATGACACACTATCTTATCAGTGTATTCACAGGCAAACCTTAGTGGTGGCTTTGTCGTCAACTCATCCATTGGCTCAACAAGAACACATCTGTGTACGATCGCTCCTAAGTGAACCTTTGATTGTATTTCCCCGCTATCTAGCACCAGGACTTTACGATCGCATCATGAGTCTTTTTCAGCAGGGAAATTTCCAACCTAACATTACTCAAGAGGCGATTCAAATGCAAACAATTATTGGATTAGTATCGGCGGGAATGGGTGTGGCGATTACACCATCTTCTCTACAGAATCTTCAAAGGTCTGGTGTAGTTTATCGTCCTATACTAGAAGAAGTACCTGTAATAGAAACTGCTATAATCTGGCAGCAAAACAGTTTAACGCCTATTGTAGAGAATTTTTTACAATTTACTCAAAAGTTTATCTAATCTTTCAATAATTCTATAATGCTTTTGCCCACAAACATGACAGCAATTAATTTCTGCAAAGCAATAGTTCATCTGACATAGGATTAGAACACTCACCGTTCGCGTAATCGAAAGTAAAGATTGCTGAGTCGTGGAAGTAGTACCAAGAACCTTTGTCCATGAAAAGTTATTCTGGACTTTCAGCTAGACCCGAATAAATTTCACCACTCAATTCCCGAAGATGAAAAATCTTCTCCTGCAAAGGAGTTAAAGGAGTAATACCAAATCCGATTCTGAAAACATACTTTTCGTTTGGGAGTTTTAATTAGGCTAAAAAGCTTCTGCCCAATAACAATTGGCAGTGCTGCTCCGCAATCTGAATGGAACGCAGTTATTAATTGCGAATTGCGAACTGCGAATTGCGAATTGCCTTTACCCAACTTTTAAATGTTGTATTTCAACAGGATTTAGTATAAGTTCTGGCAGTACGCCACAATACACGAGCAAAACCTGCCATCGTTTTCTCCATATTGGACTGTGTTCTGGAAAATCTTTCAAATGTACTAACGATGTTTGTTTGTGGCATGGTGACGCTGATTGGAAAGGCAGTTTCAATATTGCTACTATAGGAGCATCCGTAAGTAGGCTCTGAGGTTCGGGTTATTTATGTTGTTCGCTCAACGGAGATGACTCAGGGCTACTAAAAGCTACCTGGCTTCAGCCAGCGTAGAAACTTACTTAGCACTACACTCGTGAAAAAACTACCTGTTGAGGCTGATCTTGATATTTACCTTGACGGGTTTCATAACTTATGCTGCAAGGATCGCCTTCTAAAAACAGAAGCTGACAGCAACCTTCGTTAGCGTAAATACGACAGTCCGCACTAGAAGAATTGGAAAATTCTAAGGTCAAATGTCCGCGCCAACCAGCTTCAGCAGGAGTAAGATTAGCGATAATGCCGACACGGGCATAAGAACTTTTGCCAATACAAAGCACGGTAATATTATCGGGTACTTGCAGTCTTTCTAAAGCTACACCGAGTCCATAGGAATGGGCAGGCAAAATAAAATAACTACCATTTTCATCAGTATGTAGGGGTGTCGGTTCCAAATTATCCGGATTAAAGTTTTTTGGATCGACTACTGTCCCTGGAATATGACGAAAAATGCGAAATTCTAGGGGCGAAAGACGAATATCGTAGCCAAAGCTGCTTAAACCATAAGAAATAACCGCAAGCTCTTCAACGCGACGAACTAATTTAGGTTCGAAAGGGGCAATCATCCCCTTGTTTGCCAATTCAATAATCCAGGTGTCGTTCTTAATCACAGTTATCACTCGCTATCCCAATCGAATTATTAGCATACCGCCGAACAATCTCACTAATTTTGTTTTTTTTAAGATTTTTTTATTTAGGATTCAACCACAGCAATTATGACGAGTAATGCGATTTCCACGTCTGGAGTGTCAACCCCAACAAGCTCAAAATTAACGGGGCAAAATACTAGCGCGTCTTCTTTGTTTCTCAAATGCATTAGCTTCATGCGGATTAGAACGTTGCTTGACTTCTTGCTCGATCGCAGCGAGAGTTTTTTTTAAGGCATCTTCAAAGATACTATAAAATATGCTTCCCCCAGAATCCGAAGCGACATCTACCTGTTGGGTAATCAATACTCGATCTGGTGGGGCACTGGGATAAGGAGAAACTGGCTCTAGCTGCCAAAATCCCTCTAGAGATTTGAGATCTCCCTCAACAAGACTAAAAGCGATCTGCTGCGGATAAGTTTCGGTAATGGCAAGGCGAATGCGACTTTGTTTATTAAAAACCAAAACCCGAACCCTATTAACTTGCTCAAAAACTTTGCGATCGCCGTTATTCTCAATTAGTTGACTGCTAGTAATATTAGGCAAAAATTGCTGGAAATTTTCATAGTCCGTCAATACCTCCCAAGCAGTATCCATCGAACCCTTGACCAAAATCCGCGCCGTATATTTTCCCTTCTCGCCGTTGAGAATTACTCGTCCTTGGCGTAGTGCGTCTCTTTCTATCGCTGGTAGGCGATCGACTGGTCCATCAAACAGTTTAGCCGAAGCATCAGGTACGAATACTATAGTTGCACCTAGAGCGATCGCTGCCAAACAATTTTTAAACAAACGACGAGGCTGCTGCAAATAAACAAATCTTACCATTGTTGCAATTTGTAACAAAAGTCCGTTGCTTATTCTAGCCCGTATTTATTTTTTATTTACTGATAACTGGTGACTGATAACTGATAACTGTTCACTGCCTTTGCCAATTCATAATGTCCCAAGTACGCAGATCCCAGGGAGTTAGATCGTAACCACTAATACTATTGCTAAAAGCCACTACTTCAGCTCGATGAACCAGAGGAATACCGACTACTTCATTCACCAGCAGATCGTTCATTTGGATAAAAAGTTTTTGGCGTTCGTCCGGATCTAATAGAGTAGAAGACTGTTGCCAGAGAAAATCGTAGGCGGGATTGCAATAGCGAGAATTGTTGTCTCCAGACCAATTATTAGCTTTTTGGGGAATTTGGTCGCAAGTAAAAAACTGCATGTAAGCCCCAGGATCGGGACTGGTGTTACCCGTGGTGTACATTTGCAGATCGGCATAGAAATGTTCCACCGTATCGTTATTACTAGGATCGCTAGAAAAGTAAACGCTCGGATCGATACTTTTTAGTTCTACACCTATGCCAAGAGATTGTAAGTTTTGTTTGATTATTGCTTGGGTTTTTTGCCGTAAGGTATTGACAGAGGTTTGAAACAGCATTTGCATTTCTACTCCGTCTTTATCTCGAATACCGTTACCGTTAGTATCTTGCCAGCCTGCTTCATCTAGTAAGGCTGCTGCTTTGTCGAGATTAAACTCGTAACTAGTATTGGGAGAAACATACTGTTCGGGTGCAACTAAAAAATTAGCCGTGGCTTGACCGGTAACGCCGTATAATTGCTTGGCAATGGTGTCGCGGTCAACTGCTAAAGCAAGGGCTTGACGTACTTTTTTATCTGTCAAAAAAGGATGGGGAAATTCTAAACTAGACCGTTCTCCATCGGCGGTAGCCCTATTGGGATCGGTAAAGTTGATTAAGATTCGCTCCATTAACGCTCCAAAGCTCGTTACTACTTTACCCCTACCCGCTGCTTCTAATTGTTGTAAAACTGGTGCTTCAACTTGTAGGTTGTAAGCATAATCGGCATCGCCAGTCTGTAGTACTGCCCTTGCTGCTGAGGTTGCATCGCCACCACCTTTGAGTTCGAGCCGTTGAAAACCTAGCTTGTCGGCTTGGCGAAATTCAGGATTGGGTTCGTAAATAACTGTATCCCCAGGTCTAAATTCTACTACCCGATAGGGACCCGTTCCCACGGGTTTTAAATTAGCTGGTGCTTCCCTAGCATTGGGTCCATTATAAGCTTGATAGATATGTTGGGGAAGAATCATTCCTTCTGTTCCCACAAATACAAGAGACCAAGCGGGATAAACTTGCTTAAAATTGACTCGAACAGTATAGTTATCAATGGCTTCGACATTTTCTACTACTTCATAAGTTCCGGCAGAAACTGCTCCTACATCTGGATTAGAAATAAATTGGTGGGTAAAAACCACATCTGCTGCGGTAAAGGGAGTACCATCGGACCATCTAATCCCTTGTTTGAGTTTCCAGGTAACGGATTTACCATCGGTAGCGACTCCACCGTTTTCCTCTGTAGGTATCTCGGCAGCGAGAAAGGGAACTAATTGCTCGTTGTTGTCATAACTGGCTAGGGGTTCCAGAGTAATGCGACTGGCTTCTGCATCCTTAAAACCCGTAGAGAGATGAGGATTGAGAATAGTTGGAGCTTGCCAATAAAGTAGTCTGAGAGTAGTATTAGTTGGCTGCCCAGTAGGAGAAGGTTGTATCCCAGTAGGGGATTGTGTCTGAGTGTTGCAAGCAGCAAAAAGAAAAGTTACAGACAGAGATATACAAAAGATTGATAAGAAACGAATTAAGACTCTTTTGGCAGCCACGTAGCTATTTACTCCTCAAATACTGCGTCATATTGTAATCGGTATCGAAGCTAACTAGCAGTAGATCGCAATGATTTTGATGAGTTGGTATTGACGGGAAAATTTTTTCAAAGAATATGACAATTAGTCTAAACTCAACTCAACAATGGGGAAATCTAGGAATAGCCGCTTTGGTATTCTCGCGATCGCCAACTAAACCTCGATTATGAGTTACTGCCTCAACCCCCACTGCCTCAAACCGCAAAATCTCTTGACAGAAAAGTTTTGCCTCAACTGCAAAACTCCTCTACTGCTCAAAAATCGTTACCGTGCCATCAAAACCATAGGACAAGGAGGTATGGGGAGAACCTTTTTGGCTACAGATGAGGAAGACAAGCTTTCGGAATCTCCCCGTGTCATTAAACAGTTTTTTCCTCAAACACGGGAAACAAATAGTCTCCAAAAAGCGATAGAATTATTTGCCGCAGAAGCAGTTCGTCTCGATGAACTAGGTCAACATTCCCAAATTCCTCGACTCTATGATTATTTTACTCAAAACGGACATCAATATTTGGTGCAAGAATGGATTGAGGGAGACAATTTAGCCCAAATATTGGAGAAGGAGGGCATTTTTCGAGAGCAATCTATTTGTCACCTACTTAACAATTTACTCCCAGTTCTAACATTTGTTCACGATCGCCAAATCATTCATCGAGATATCAAACCAGAAAACATCATCCGTCGTCTCGATGGAACTCTAGTTTTGGTTGACTTTGGTGCAGCTAAAGCACTTACGGGAAAGGCATTGTGCCAGACAGGAACGGTAATTGGTTCTCCCGAATATATTGCCCCAGAACAACTTAGGGGCAAAGCCGTTGTCAGTAGCGATATCTATAGTTTGGGGGTAACTTGTCTTCATCTGCTCACGGGAATTTCTCCCTTTGATTTATATAGCGACAGTGAAGATACTTGGGTATGGAGAGATTATCTTGCTGACAATCCCATCACCATCGAACTGGGTCAAATTCTCGATAAAATGATCGCAAGAGCGATCGCTCGGCGTTATCAATCGACACAGGCGGTTTTACAAGACTTAATTGCACATATCATTACCTTTTCAGAGTTTGCCGTATCTCCTCAAGAGAAAATCCCAGAATCTTCAGAAACCGAACCAACTGAGCCGATTTTGATTTCCGAACAAGGAATTGATTATACCCAATTACGAGATTTGCTAGAAGCTAAGCAGTGGCAACAAGCCAATCAAGCAACCGAACAACTTTTGCTCCAAGCAGCTCATCAAGATAGAAGAGGTTGGTTAGAAAAGGATGACCTTGACAACCTGAGCTGTGAAGATTTATATATTATCGACCGACTTTGGGTCAACTATTCTGAAAAGCATTTTGGTTTTAGCGTGCAGCACGGCATTTGGCAGGATTTGGAGGAAAAAAACTATCAAAACTTTGGGAAACAGGTTGGCTGGTATTTTGAAGGGAGATGGCTTTTAACCAAGCAGATCAATTTTAGCTTTTCTGCTCCGAGGGGGCATTTGCCAGCAATGAGTTGGTGGTTTGGTCATGCTATTTGGGGATTGAAGGGTCTTTTCTTGCGGATGGATGCTTGTCTTGCCAAATGATGTGGAAAATGCGCTCAGCGGAGCTGCGCCAAGAGCGATCGCTTCCCTTTCAGTCGTCAAAGCTCCCTATGCTGGTACTGTGCGCCATATTCGTTGGTTGGGTCAATCCCCTGATGGTTCGCTCACAGCCGAGATTACAGTTATGGTCGATAAAATCGCGAGATTATAAAACTTTCTCTACCTCATAGAAAAAACCATCTAACTGTAATAAGTCCCCTTTAACAGGTATTCTTTCTACTGCCATGCGGTAACGAAAACTGCCGTCGTAATTGTAAATTTGGATTTCTGGTTTAAACATCTATCAACACCACCCTAGTTTTACTTCCCTTCCCAAATACCGTAGCTTTACCACCATCGCCATGAGGTCTTAGATCATTCCAAGTTAAACCAATGATCTCTGATACCCTTAACCCACATCCATACATCAGAGCTAACATCAGGCGATCGCGCTCTGTTCTGGTACAACCAATCAACCTTTTAACCTGATTAACATCTAAAATTCTCTCAGCTATAGATTAGATTCTTTAGCCTTGGGCGGTTTGAGAAACGAACCGATATTAACTGATAAGTATCCGGTAGCCAGACAGTTTGATTTATCTGCCAACCACAAATTAATTATCTCGCGATCGCTCTCGGCATTAGTAACTTTGTTCTGGGTCTTCATTGGTACGGAGGTATCAAAGAAAGTACAACAATAAAATTGTATTGAGTAGATCACCGCAGAGTACAGATCGCGATCCCGCATTCGCGGGTGCTGCCGCACCGCAACATCATCAAAAGCCTAGAGGCGAAGATTGAAAGCGAACTATATAACATCTGCTTCATCGTAAGCGATAAACACCGCCTTTTAATTTAAGATTGAATTTTGTCTCGATGCCCTCTACTTTTTAACGAGAGAAAATAAGTATTTATACTCTGCAAACACCTAAAGTTTTCTACATGATTAAAAGCGATCGCGCGGCGGGATGGTCATCCATATGCAGGATTGACACTCATGCGTTATAACGCGAAGCGTTTAGCGCATGAGTGTCAAAGGATTCGCCGTTGAGCGCTCGAGTCTGCGTTACCCTTAAGTAACCACTCACGCCACGTATCCATTAATACAGTAATCGTACGATGATGTCGATATTGATGTATATATCATCGCATACGACGGGCAATTTTGGAGGAATAAGCCTTATAACGCTTTCAGCGTAAGCATTTGGGAGGTTTTCTGGAGCAATTTTAAGCGTTCTTAACGGAGCGACCAGGCGGCGATAAGGCGTTACTGGACCAAGGTAGGGGGCACCAGTATTGGCAGTGATGGGTCGCGCTGACCGAAGATCGAAGCGACTTCCAAATACGGCTCTAGAATAATAAGGAGATGTTTATAAGCAGCCGTCGAGCAGCGAGGCTCGTGTTCCGCGTGGCGTTCGAGTCGGTCGATGGCACTCGACGCTCTTATTTCAGAGGAAAGGGCATATGCGGATCGAGCTTATCTGGGTCGTGCTATTACTTATGGTGTGGGGGGATCTCGGTGCACTTCTCGAAGGAGCAACCATACGAAGTGTATCCGCCCAACCGTTCGTGGTTCGCGACGACGCTCTCCGCAGTTCGGTCGTTTCCTCGATGTACGGGTCCCTTGATGTCCCGACGGCCGTACGGTCGAGTGGAAGGGCGAGTGCCGCGCCGCGAGTGGACCGGAGCGGGATGCGGACGCTGAAGCAGTACGCGGAGAAGGCGATCGCCGCGAATCGGAGCCCAGTGGTGTCACTCGGCGAGCGAGGCCAGGGAATAACCAACCTTCTAGTCAGAGCGACCAAGGTGTTCCCCAATTTTCTCAACTCCATTCTCTTTTTGGGGGACTTTTACTGGGTCCGCAAGGGGTGGACGATGATGTACGGCATGGACACCGACGACATTCTGTTCTCCGACTTCGGGATGGTGTGGGGCATTTATCGAGGATACGATGTACTGCAAACCGCCAACGCATACCAGGAAAGGCCCGGGGACGGCATACGCGCCCAGGTAGGGAGCGAGTCGAAGAAGATAAAGGGGGGACCCGAAGGAGATCTGTTCATCCTGGGGGACTGGAGAACGCCCTACCATACGAACAAGGAGAGTTCGGAGGCTCCGGAGAAGGATTTCGTGTACATATACGAATACAACGCCGCCAACTCGACCATCAGGCTTCACGGAAAACCGGAGGACTATGTGCTCGTCCCGACCAAGCGGCCCCGTGGCGTCGCGATACTCCTCGTGAAGGATGCAACAGCCGATTTTGTCGACATGCTCGCCTGGATCGATAAGGCAAAAGTGTCCCAGCTCGACCTGAACGATCCGAAACAGTTCTGGTTCATCACCGAGCCATCCAGAACTCCTGCGGTTCGAGGAGGCCATCAGCTCGGCGGCAAGGGACTCGATGGATCGCAGACGATCGCCGTCGACGCCAAGGGCGACCTCTTTCTCGTCGTCAGGGGAAGGCTCGTAAAATATACCAAGAACTGGAAAAAGTTGTGGGAGTTGAAGACCAAAGATCGGTTATTGCACCGTTTGATCGTCATCGGCGACTCCCTTTTCGCGTCCGGATATTGGGAAGACAAGAAAACAGGCGGCATAGGGGGCCTGAACGCGAACGTCCTGAAGATCGATGCGAAGGACGGGACCATCGAAGACGAGGTGATTCTCTTCAACAATTCGTCGGCGCACAGCACGACCTGGAACCTTACTGCGGACAATGCGGGGAACCTGTACGTGGCGGGTGGCACCGGTGAAAAAAGCGCTATGTTCGATCTCATGGAGGCAATTGCGAGCAGAAAGCTTCCGAAATTGGACAAAAACAAGATTCTTCTTCCCGCGGTGTCTCCGTTCATAGGAAAAGTCAAGCAGTCGGACATGTCTGTAGAGTGGTTGCACATCGTCACCGACGACAAACCACGCTCGACGTTCGATTACGAGTACAGCATCGAGTGTCTCGGGGGCATGGCTTTCATTCCGGATGGCTCGGGTATTCCGGGGAAGGGGACGATCTATTCGTCGGGGTATGCCGCTCTTGGGGGATTCTACGGAAAAGATTACACTGCGTGGGACAACTTCACCCTGAAGTTCGACGATCGGGGAAAGATGATGTGGGCGAAAGGTTTCGGAGCCTCCGGAGTAGGCGACACTCCATGGGACATGGCGAGTGACAGCGAGGGGTATCACTATGTCGCCGGGGCGACCCACGGCTCGATCGACGGCGCGAAATTCGGAGGCGATACGGATGGGTATATCATTAAGGTCGATGCCGATGGAAAAGCGGTATGGACGCGACTGGTAGGAGGACCCAAGAGCGATGAGGTGCACCGTATCATCATGTACAAGGGTACGCTCTACTTCATGGGTTGGACACTGGGAGACGTAGGAGGGAAGAATATGGGTTGGTACGATGTCTTCGTCGGCAAGATGGACACGGACGGCAAGATCGAGAAGATCGTCCAATTCGGAACGGAGATGATCGACTTTTCGTATAACGGTTTTGCGCTCGATTCGACGAACAAGAGGCTCTATGTCAGTGGGAGCACTGAAGGCGCCATGGTCGCGCCGAATCAAGGAAGCACCGACGCATTCGTACTTCCCCTCGACCTGGAGACATTGGAGGTGATTCCTAATGGAGTAAGCGTTACGGCAAGCTCGCGCTAAGAGTGTACTAAAAAAGCCTGGCGAGATCGCTAGGGCGTGTTTTCAAACTCGTTAGATCCTAAAAAAGGATGCGATCGCTTTGTTGTACGATGAACCGAGGAGACTTAAGTGAAGTACCCATCGCCTCTCTACGAGTAGGCGTAGGCTTCTAGCTTCGCACAGGGTAGCCTAGTAGTGGATTTCTTACGTCCACTCTTCGGTCTTACTTCCCCTCCACTAGCAGTGTCCCTGCTTCCCAAGGACAATATCCGCAAGCCTTCATTCATTATGTTAATCGCCGCGTTAATATCTCTATCGTGGTGAGTGTTACAGGTATTACAAGTCCAAGCCCTTATATCTAAAGGTAGGCTACCTACAACATTGAGACATATATTACAAGTCTTACTTGAAGGAAACCATCTATCTACTTCTAAATAGACTTTACCTTCTTGCTCTGCTTTGTATTTAAGCATGGTACAGAATTGTCCCCAACCTACTTGGCTAATCGCTTTAGAGAGATTAGGGTTGCGTACAATGCCTTTAACATGGAGACTCTCTAAACACACAACTTGGTTATCGTTAACTATCTTGCGGGATAGTTTGTGCAGAAAGTCCTCACGGCATCTTGATATCTTACTTTGAACTTTAGCTACTTTAAGTCTTGCTTTATCTCGGTTCTTACTACCTTTAACTTTACGAGAAAGCTTTTTCTGTTTACGTTTTAGGTTTTTCTCATATCTGCGTAACCATTTAGGCTGTTTGTATTTAGACCCAGCACTAGTTACACAGAAATCAGTCAAGCCTAGGTCAATACCTATTGCTTTCCCTTCCGTAGACTGTTCTGGTTCAACAACACCATCATCAAACAAAAGCGAAGCAAAGTATTTATCGTCTGGATTCTTAGAGATAGTTACTGTTTTTAGCTTACCTTCTAGTTGTCTATGTATTCTGGCAACAACTAGACCTAGCTTAGGTACTTTAAGATAATCTCCTTCTACTTTGACATTTTGCTTGTATTGAATAGATTGTCTATGGTGTTTAGACTTAAACCTAGGGTAGCCTCCGCGTTTCTCAAAGAAGTTAACGAAAGCATTAGACAAGTTTAAACAAGCCGATTGTAGAGTTTGAGAGTAGGGTTCTTTAAGCCATTCATTCTCTTTCTTAAGGGTAGGCAACAAT
>JADEWQ010000081.1 GCA_015207585.1 Pleurocapsales cyanobacterium LEGE 06147
TTCAAATTGAGCAAGCTAGGACTGGGCAGCAAACATTGGAGAAATTCCATGGGCAAAACTACGGCAAGACAATATTCTCAATAGTTTTACAGGAATTTCATTGAATCACCAAAACTTGGGAAGAGCCTTAGGAGGAGGAGAAGCGTGTGCGAACAGGTCGAAGAATCGAACAAGGGAAGAATCATCAGCCCCACAAAGGAAAACCCAGGAATTGGCGAACCAGAGAAGATCCGTTCGCTTCAGTCTGGGATAAAGAGCTAGTTCCCATACTTAATGCCAATCCTGAACTCAAACCGACAACTCTGCTTTTATACTTGCAAGAGAAATATCCAGAAGAATATAACCAATCTCATTTACGAACCTTGCAAAGAAGAGTCAAACAGTGGAAAGCTACTTGTGGACCACACAAAGAAGTGATGTTTCCTCAAGTTCATCGACCTGGGGAAATGGGACTCTCAGATTTCACCCACTTCCAAGAGGCGACAATTACCATTGCGGGAAAACCATTTAATCATCTACTGTACCACTACCGTCTGGCTGGAGCGTGGATGGCAGTACGTTCAAGTTGTTGAGGGTGGGGAAAGTTTTGTCGCTTTAGCCAGTGGACTCCAAAATGCTCTCCAACTAAGTGGCGGCACACCCAAGATTCATCGCACCGATAGTTTAAGTGCTGATACGCAAAAACTTAAACCCAAAAGGGAGCCAAGATCTAACCGAGAGATATCAACAACTGTGTAGTCATTACCAAATGCGCCCGACTAGAAATAATCGGGGCAAATCCCATGAAAATGGTGCCATCGAATCATCCCATGGTCATTTCAAACGACGACTACATCAAGCTTTATTGCTGAGAGGGTCAACGGACTTTGAAGATGTCTCTAGCTACCAGCAATTGATTGAAAAAGTTGTCGCCTCTCTCAATCAAAGGATTTCAGATAAATTCGTCATTGAAAAAGACTATCTCCAACAACTCCCCAATCATCCAATAGCCGACTATGAAGTTGTCAGTGCGCGTGTGACCTGCCATAGCACTATCACCGTGCGCTGCATCCTCTACACCGTTCCCTCTCAATTGAGATCGGACAGCGATTGACCATTCATCTTTATCACGACCAATTAATAGGAGCTTAACGGCGGGAGTCGTCAAAATCCCGAACAGTCTAACATTGCGATCGCCATTTATTTGATAGCAAAAAATTTTAGCGCTTGGTTAACTTTTAATCCAACCTTCAAAATTATTTCAGATTATTTCAGTTTGGATGGACTCATCAGTATATTTACCTTGAATCAAAACAATTATTTTGGATGTTTACAGAAAGTTTCATTTAAAATTCCCCTGTTAGCGCAGCATTGCAACGTTCGCAAATCGTAGGATCTTCCGGAAATTCTCCAACATGAGTAGAGTAATTCCAACAGCGATCGCACTTCGTTCCTTCTGCTTTAACGATACCAATGCTGATAGAAGAGTCTTTGCTGTTATATTCGACCTTTTCAATTACTTCGACAGAATCTACTAGTTCTACCTGGGATGCTAGGAAGAAGTAGCGCAACTCGTCTACGCCATTACCAGTTAAACTATCACCAGGATTAAAAGATTCTAATCTTTGTCGTAATTGGTCATCGCTAACATAAAGCAATACCTTGGCATCGAGAGAAGAACCGATCGCTTTTTCTAAGCGCGCCTGTTCCATTACTTTATTTACTTCATTGCGTAACGATCGCAAACTTGCCCAGGAAGCAACCAATTCTGGCTTGTGCCACTCAGGCTTCATTTTCACCCAACCCGACTCGAAGACGGATTTATAAGGTGTCTTATAGGGTAAAAATTGCCAAATATCCTCTGCCATGTGAGATAGTACGGGAGCGATCGCCGACGCTAAACTTTCTACTGCTATGGCTAGAACTGTTTGACAGCTACGGCGACGGAAAGCATCTCGATGACTGATATAGAGTCTGTCTTTGGCTATATCCAAGTAAAAGTTGGATAAATCGACTACACAAAAATTCTGTACCGTTTGGAAGAAGCGAAAGAATTGGAAACTTTCATAAGCTTCAGTTACTTCAGCAAAAACTTCTGTCATCCGGTGCAACATATATTTATCTAGTTGCGGCAAATCTGCATAGTCAACAGCATCGCTTTCTGGGTCAAAATCGTGTAAATTTCCCAGCAAGAAACGGGCAGTGTTGCGAATCTTGCGATAGATATCTGCTAATTGTTTCAGGATGTTTTGCCCAATGCCAACATCAGCAGAATAGTCTACCGAAGACGCCCACAATCGTAAGACATCTGCACCATAAGGAGGCTCTTGTTTTTGATTTTTGCCCCCTTGAATGATGACCTTGGGATCGACCACATTACCAAGAGATTTACTCATCTTGCGTCCCTTCTCATCCAAGACAAACCCATGAGTCAGAACGGTTTGATAAGGCGCAATACCTTCTACGGCAACGCTAGTTAGCAAACTAGACTGGAACCAACCCCGATGTTGGTCACTACCCTCTAGGTACATATCGGCGGGATACTTGAGTAATCTTGTATAAGTTGGGGAATTAAGGATTTGGGACTGCGGGGATTTAGTGGTTATCTCGCCCTCCTGACTCCTCTTCAAAACAGCAGCCCAGGAAGAACCCGAATCAAACCAGACATCCATCGTATCCGTACCTTTACGGTATTGCCTACCATTTTGGCGGTATTTTTCTGGCAAGAGTTCCTCTACCGACATTTCCCACCAGGCATCCGAACCTTTCTCGGCGATAATTTGCCTGACATGGTTAATTGTTTCTTCGTTTAATAAAGGCTCATTGGTTTCTTCGTCATAAAAGACGGGGATAGGAACCCCCCAACTGCGCTGACGGGAGATGCACCAATCAGAACGCTCTGCTACCATTGGCGTGATGCGGTTTTCTCCCTGAGAGGGAATCCACTTCACGGATTTAATTGCACCTAATGCTTCTTCTCTAAATCCTTCTACCGAAGCAAACCATTGCTCAGTAGCGCGGAAAATAGTTGGTTTTTTGGTGCGCCAGTCATAGGGATATTTGTGTACGTAAGGTTCTTCCTTCAACAGAGATCCTGCCTGTTTTAAGGCTTCAATAATTGCCTCATTCCCTCCGTTAAGCACGTTTAAACCAGTAAATTGACCTGCTTGTTCGGTAAAGTTGCCTGCATCATCAACTGGAGAAAGAACCGGCAAGCCATATTTTTGTCCTACAATATAGTCCTCTTGACCGTGTCCTGGGGCAGTATGCACTAAACCCGTACCGGATTCAGTAGTAATATAGTCGCCGCCGATAACAACTTGACTTTCTCGGTCAAACAAAGGATGCCGATAAGTAATATGTTCTAAAATCTTGCCCAGTAAAGTAGTTTTTACCTCAAGATCGACACCAAGATTTTCTGAAAGGCGATCGACTAAATCCGCAGCAACAATCAAATGAAGTTCGGAGTTAGTAGTTAGTAGTTCGGAGTTAGGGGTTGATAACTCCAAACTCTTCCCTAATTTAACAACTGTATATTTTAGATCGCCATTAACGGCAACAGCTAAATTACCTGGGATCGTCCAGGGTGTAGTTGTCCAGATAGCTAGACTTAAATTGGGTAAATAGGCTTCTAGTTCTTTGGTATTTTCTGTTAATGTAGTAATCGGGAAAGCAGTATAAATACTACGAGAAGTATGCCCTTCGGGATACTCTAATTCTGCTTCGGCTAGGGCTGTACGGGAACTAGGACTCCAGTGAACGGGTTTTAAGCCGCGATAGATATATCCCTTTAATGCCATCTGACCGAAGACGGCGATTTGGGCGGCTTCATAATCGGGAGTCAGAGTTAAGTAAGGATGCTCCCAATCACCCCAAACTCCATAACGTTTAAAATCTTCGCACTGTTCTTTTTGCGTCTTCAGGGCAAAATCGCGGGCGACTTGACGTAGTTTTAGCGGGGTTAAACCTTCCCGCTCTTTTGACTTCATGCTTTGAAGTACTTTGAGTTCGATAGGAAGTCCGTGACAGTCCCATCCCGGTACGTATTGAACCTTGTACCCTTGCAGTAGTTTGTACTTATTGATGATATCTTTAAGAATTTTGTTGAGAGCGTGACCTATATGTAGCGAACCGTTAGCGTAGGGAGGGCCATCGTGGAGGACAAATAGTTCCCCCGGATTATTTTGTGACAGTTGTTCGTAAATTTGATTGTCCGTCCAGAATTTTTGCAGTTCTGGTTCGCGCTTTGTCGCGTTTGCCCTCATGTTAAATCCGGTTTGGGGCAAATTGACGGTGTCTTTGTAGCTCTTTGCTTCTGTCACAGGTCTAAGGTAGTTGTAAATAGAGTATGAAAGGTTAGTAACATTTTATCGGTTAGGAACATTCGATCGGTTAGTAATATTACTTCAGTTGGTTTGGTAATAACCCTTAAGATACAAACGCACTAATATAAACCGTGTCACACTTTCTCTCAAATTAAATTTCAGGGTAAAGCCTGCTTTTACTTAGTTAATAAACTTTATTTTCTTTGAAAAGGACAAAGTTGGATACTGTTTTCGTAAATTGTAAATTTCCAGGTTGGGTGTTGTGCCCTGAAGAGGCTAAGGTGGCAAGGCGGATTAGCTCTATCGATCCTTGTTTGGCGATCGCTTTTGGTAATTGTCCTTCCATTTGTCTTTTCAGAGAATTAACACCTCGATCGCCATGGTATTTCCTGTTAACGGCACAACTCCAAAATTTTATGATGTATTTTGAATATAAAGAATGCTTAAAAGCGTCGCAAATTTGAGATGGCAAAATTTTATCCGCAGCTAACTGAAGAATTACAAGCTTTTATCCAAGAACAAAAAATTTTTTTTACCGCCACCGCACCAACCGCAGGCAGAATTAATTTATCTCCTAAAGGGATAGATACCTTTCGCTGTATCGATCTTGCTACGGTTGCCTACCTGGATTTAACAGGAAGTGGGAATGAAACAGCCGCTCACTTGCTCGAAAATGGACGAATGACCATTATGTTTTGTAGTTTTGACCGACAGCCTCTAATTCTTCGTCTTTACGGTCTGGGAAAAGTAATTCGTCCCATAGATGAGCAATGGGAAACCTTACATCTTCTGTTTCCTTCTCTGCCTGGAGAACGTCAAATTATCATGCTCGACATTGAATCGGTACAAACTTCTTGCGGCTATGGCGTACCTCTTTATGAATTTAAGCAAGAACGGCAAACTTTGCTCAACTGGGCAAAAAGAAAAGGAACGCAAGGAATTAAAAAATATTGGCAGGAAAAAAATCAACAAAGCATAGATGGTTTGCCTACCAAGTTGTTTTCAGAATAACTGATTCTCAAGATAAATTTTTGATAATTAATGCTAATTTGTTAACAGCACAAGGCGAGCGATCGCGTCCTAAACAGAAACAAGTTTTAGCTAACAATCATTTGCGTCAGTTAACGAATTTTTAGTAATTTCAGTCAATTTAAATAAACGTAGTCTATTCAATTGAAAACTGCTGTAAAAATAATGTATCTAGATAGAGCTGAAAGCGATCGCCAGGTTTAACAGCGATCGCCTAGTTCTCTATAGCGAAAGTCCTGTTTCTCGAAAAATTTAAGGTATTGACACCTTGGACTCAATTGCTAAACTGAGCAGCGATGTCATCAGTTTTGGCTGCCATAATAAAATCATTGCGATGTAGTCCTTGAATTGCGTGAGTCCACCAACTTACCGTAACTTTTCCCCATTCAGTGAGCAAGGTAGGATGATGTCCTTCTTTTTCAGCTTCTTCTCCCACCTGCTGAGTAAAAGCAAGTGCCGTCTTAAAATCGGGAAATTTATAAATCCTTTGTAAATGCAACTCTCCGTTTTCTTTGACAATATTCCAGTCAGGAATCTCAGATTTGAGGGAAGCAATCTCCTCATCACTTACTGGAGGAGAATTGCCACTGCAAGGAACACAAGTTTGTTGCGATAAGGTTTCCATTGTTCCTGCTCCTTTACTAACAACAATTTTCTGAAAAAAATTATTAGGCTAGCTTTACTTTAAGCTTACTACTAATCCTCATTCTTCAAGAGCCAGAGAATAAATTCTCTGTCTCATAGCAAAAGTTTTATAACTAGTTAAAATATTAAACTTTCTGTCGATCGTTGAGTAGCGTAGCGCAGATGCAATTTCGAGGACTATTTGTCGGCTTAGCAACCTTAGACTTAATTTACTTGGTCGATCGCTTGCCGAATAACAATCAAAAAATTGTTGCCTTAGACCAAACTATCGCTGCTGGGGGACCTGCCACTAATGCAGCAGTAACTTTTAGTCATTTAGGCAGCAAAGCAAAGCTATTAGGAATTTTAGGCAATCATCCCATCAGTCAGCTCATTCGAGCGGATCTCACTACCCACTCTATAGAAATTATCGATCTGCAAGCAGAACACCCCCAATCTCCCCCCGTTTCTTCTATCTTCGTCACTCAATCTACTGGAGAAAGAGCCGTTATTTCTGTAAATGCTGTTAAATCTCAGGCTACAGTCGAACAACTTCCAAAAGATATTTTAGAAAAAATCGATCTCGTTCTCCTAGACGGACATCAAATGGCAATTAGTCAAGCGATCGCTCCCCAAGCTAAAAGTCGTAACATTCCGGTAGTTCTCGATGGCGGCAGTTGGAAACCCGGACTAGAAAAGGTTTTACCTTATGTCGATCATGCCATTTGTTCTGCTGACTTTTATCCTCCTAGTTATAGCGATCGTCGCGAGGATGTGCTTGCCTATCTTCAAGCTGCTGGAATCTCCTACATTGCTATTACTAGAGGCGAACGACCAATTTTCTATTTCAGCGAGGGTAAAATCGGAGAAATAACCGTTCCTCAAGTCTCGGTCAAAGATACTGTTGGTGCTGGAGATATCTTTCACGGTGCTTTTTGTCACTACATATTGCAACAATCTTTTATCCCTGCACTTACTGCTGCCGCGCAAGTTGCTTCCCGTTCGTGTCAATTTTTTGGGACTCGTCAATTGTGGCAATTTACTTAGAATTAGCTATTCTTACACATCCCAAGAGTAAAGTCTAAAAGTTAGATTATACAACCTTCTTTTGAGTTTTATTAATTACATTAGACCCTTGGGTAGTGCGATCGCTCCTCCTCCTTTCGTCTATGGTTGCAGTGTCCTCGATAATAGTCGCTTAACTTTGGTAATTAACCAAAGAAAATCAATTGAGAACGTTTCATCAAAATTACTATCCAAGTCAACAGGCTTATTTAGCCGACTCTAAACCCCAAGAATGAGCTGCCAACTCCAGTCAACGACAACGACTCTTACTTCCCTCTCCTATTGTTTCTCAAACCCTGTTGGTTGTAGACGATTTTTCGAGTCTGAGACACTCTGTTTCCATGTCGCTACAAAAAATTAGCGATCTCGTGTTACAAGCAGAAAACGGTCTTAAAGCCATAGAAAAGTTACATCAAGCTGGAGAAGTTGGTTTAGTCGTTTGCGATTTGGAAATGCCTTTTATGAACGGCTTTCAATTCTTAAAAGCCATCCGTAAAAATGCTAATTTTAGTAACATTCCCATCATTATTCTTACCTCAAGAGATAGCGAAAAGCATCGTAGTCTAGCTTTAGAATTAAGTGCTACTGCCTACCTAACTAAACCCTACAACGAGCAAGAATTGCTTAATGCGATCGTCAACATCGCCAATCAAAAATCAACCCTCTCCATATAACAAGAGAGTTCTTTAAGTTATTAGTGAGAAACTAATGTCATAATTCCTGTTAACTATCTTTAAGCAAATGGGGAGAGAGTTTTGAATATTAATCAAACCGATCGGCTAGCAGAGATTCTTAAACTAGCTCGTTCTGTTGCCTGGGGTGCAGCTGATATCCTTAGTTCTTACTATCATGGAAAAACATCACCACAAGACCTCAACGTTAAAGAAGATAAAAAAGACGGACCTGTTACCAAGGCAGACCTTGCTGCCAACCACTATATTCTCGAACAATTAAAAGCGGAACTAGGAAACGAAGAGTTTGGTTATCTCTCCGAAGAAACCTTTGATGTAAAAAAAGCCGAACCTATACCCCATGACTGGGTTTGGATTATCGATCCTCTTGACGGCACGAGAGATTTTATCGACAAAACCGGAGAGTATGCTTTGCATATCGCTCTCGCTTACCAAGGTCGTTCGATAATAGGAGTTGTAGCTATCCCCGAAGCAGGAAAAGTGTATTTTGCTTCTAAAGGAAATGGTACGCATGTCGAAACTCGCGATGGTCGAGTCCAACCGATACGAGTCTCCGAACGTAACGTTACTGAAGAATTATATTTAATTGTTAGTCGTACTCACCGAGACGAGCGCTTTCAAAAGCTTATCGATCGACTTCCTTTAAAAGGCAAAAAATATATGGGTAGCGTCGGTGGCAAAATTTCTACGATTCTCGAACAAGAATCAGATGTTTATATTTCTCTTTCTGGTAAATCTGCTGCCAAAGACTGGGATTTTGCTGCACCAGAATTGATTCTTACTGAAGCTGGGGGTAAGTTTACTCACTTTAATGGCGATCCTCTTATTTATAACAGAGGAGATGTGAAACAATGGGGAGGTTTAATGGCAAGTAACGGTCATTGTCATGAATTTCTCTGCGAAAAAGCTAATAGAATTTTGGCAGAAATCGATAAAGAATAGGGCTTCAATTTTGGCGGAGAATAAGTCTGATATTCGCGAGCGGTTTTTATCGGAAAGTACTTTATAAATTTATTCCGAGCTATAAGCCTTGAGTCTAACTTCAAGGCTTATTATTTATTAAAGTGTATATGATATGTATAAACTAGAAAATTTTTTTGAGAGCATCCAAGCTAGACAAAGAAACACTCTTTCTTTCTGATATGTCTCGATACCGATCTGATATGCCTGAGGTAATTTCTGCAAATACATTGAGATTTTTGGTTTTTAACCGCCCGTTCTTGAGTAGTTTGGATACCTAATTCTTGTCGACATCCGAAAATTGGACTGCTACAGTAACAAAAAGGCTCTAAATTGCCGTCCATTAATTATAATCCTTTACCTATAAACTCTATCAGTATTTTTTTAAGTTTTAATTGACTATACTTAATTCCCGAAAAGAATTTCTCAGGTAAAATACGGATAAAATTTTGGCAACTTAAAAAATTTACGTAATTTCGACGAAGAAAATTTGCTGATTTTGTCTAATGATTATTCAAGAACCGTTTGGAAGGAGTTGTGGTTATTTTCAGGAGGAATTTATCTGCGTATTTTCCTCCTGTTTCTATTTTTAGACTCTTTGGTAACAGGGAATTTTGGACTTTCAACTTTGTCAGGGCTATTTCATTCTTATCTAATTACCAAGAAATGAATTTGACGAGCGCGGGGAGGGGGCTTTTAATAATTTTATTGTTTGTACTTGTATTCGATCTGTTTGGCTTTTAAGCCCCCTTCCACCCCCGCGCCGTCGTCAGGTGCAAACGTCCGATCTAAACGCCTGGGAAGACACGGACTTGGGAACGCGCGAGTTGGCTTAAAATTGAAGTCCGTCTTATAGGACTTTTGCTATGAGACAGAGAATTTATTCTCTGGCTATCGAAGAATGAAATATCTCTGGAACTTTGTAAGGGCAAACGGCCATTTGCTTAAAACTCCAGTTCTCAATCTAGACGAAGTTTGGATTATACTATTTTAAAGAATTGGTAGAGGGCATTTGCTACTGCATCATTATGTTTGCGTAACCCTTCGTAATGAAAAAAGATTTGTCCGCTAAAGCCAGTTTGGCGATTTAAATCTACACATTTTTTTAAGTCATCAATACTCATATCCCGATTGTTGGCAGTTAAGGCAATTGCTGGGGCAAATTTGTTTAGAAAGTCTGCATTAATGGTCTTTTTAATCCGATTGACTTCGCGGCAATAGCTAGAAAAGTCAGGACGATAAATTTGGGGATGAATGACATCTATTAATCCCCGTTCTATCCAAACCTTTGAGTCTTGAAGCAAGTTATCTAGACAAAAAGGATATACTGCTGGAGACAAGGAAACGATCGCTTTTGGTTTAATAGCTTTTACTTGCTGGTAAAGTCTAGCTAAGAAATTTGTCAGCAGATCGGCACGCCATTGTCTCCATTGTCGATTTTGGGGATTAACAGGGGGTTTTTTGCCAAATTGAGCTTGAAATCTCTGGCTAGTTTCTCTGTCATAGCCTCCTGCTACGGGAAGGGCGGGCAAGCGATCGCACCCTTGAATTCCTTCTACATCGTATTTTTTGACTACTTCTATAATTAGTTTCAGCATAAACTGCTGTACTTCAGGGTTAAGCCCGTTCATCCAGACTAAACCTCCATGTTTGACTCTGGCACCATCTTTGTCTATTGCTGTCCAAGAGGATTTTTGTTGCAAAATATGTCCGCCATCGGGCAAATGGGAAGCGGCAAAGCCGTATTCAAACCAGGGAATAACAGCTATGTTGCGTTTGTGTGCCTCGATAACGACTTCTGCTAGAGGATCGCGATTTTGTTGGGCGTAGAAAGGCTCGATTGAGGGAAGATTGTACTCGCCCATTACTTGACTGAGAAAAAGAGTATAACCCCGATTCCAGACGACAGGAAAGACAGAATTAAATCCCTTCTGTTGCAGAAAATTCATTGCCTCTGCAATATTTTGTCGCGATGCCAAAACCTGGCTGTGAGGACGATTGGGAATCCAAACCCCGCGTATTTCTTCCATTACTTAATCTTGCTAAAAAAAATGGCAGCTAAAATAATTAAACCCAATAAGGCTAGGGGAACCCACAGATCGACAACTTCTATCATGGCATCTCGGTCATTAGTTTTTCGCTCGACGCTAAGTAAGTCAGTAAGAATGAACCAAACTATATTACGCAATATAAACAACTTTGAAACCCTTACCAATAACAAATGTCAAAGGACAAAGGACAAATGACGAGCTTCTTAATTCTGTTGAAATCATAAAATAAAAGGAAAGGTATACTGGAGAGCTAAAAATGTCCTTTCCCGATTTAATGACTTGGTTGCAAGAGAGGACTGCTTTAAGTGTTTTATCCGAGGAAGTATTGGCAGCGATCGCACCTCAACTAGAAGAAAAAATTATTCCTGCCGAACAAACAATAATTGTCGAAAATACACCACCAGAAGGTTTATATATTGTGCGTTCGGGACATTTAGAAAGTGAAAGCAAAACAAACAATCGAACTGTAAGTTTATTGCCCGGTTCTGCTTTAAACTTAGAGGCTTTGTTATTCGAGCGACCGACTCAATATACAGTCAAGACTCTCAATGAAAGCCATCTGTGGTTTATTCCTGCTTCTAGTTTTCAAGAGTTAGTCAATCAATATCCTGAAATTACTAAAGCTTTTTCCCAACAGTTAGCCGAGGAAGTAAAAGAATTATCTTCTCAGTTAAATTTTGAGCAAGAACGTCAGATCATTTTAAGACCTTATCTAGTCAGTAAAGCTAGACGGGGAATTATTGGCAAAAGTCGCTATGCGGTCAGGTTGCGATCGCAAATCAAACAGGCTTCGGAAACTAGAGATTCCGTGCTCATTTTTGGCGAACCGGGACTGGAAAAAGATAATATCGCTGCTTTAATTCACTTTGGCTCTGCTTATCGTCGCGAACCCATTATAAAAATAGACTGCTCGAAACTACAAGCTAGTGGTGCGGAATTATTTGGACGTGCCGGAGGAAAACTAGGCTTAATTGAAGCTTTAGGACAGGGCACTTTAATTTTAAACAATATCCAAGATTTACCTAAAGAATTATTTCCAGCGATCGCCAATTTGCTAAAAACAGGTAAATATACACCTATTAGTCGTTCGGAAGAGGTTTTAGAGGAGGACAAAATTGCTCAGGCTCGAATTATTGCTATTTCCGAGCAAGCTCTTCCAGAGATTAACTCACTATTTGGAATTTTAATTAAAATACCTCCCCTGCGGGTACGCAAAGCAGATATCGGCGATCTTATTAATTACTACATCAGCTTAATCTGCCGTGCTAAAGGTATCCCCAAACCTTCCGTCACTCCAGAAGCAGTGAGACGATTACAAGCTTATGATTTTCCTAATAATAATCGGGAATTAGAAAATTTAGTCCAAAGAGCGCTCGTCCAATTACAAGGTAGTTCCGATATAACCGAAGAAATCATTTGGCCTTCTCAAAGCAAGAAAAAACAATTTCGTCTTAATTTATTAAATTCCTATCCTACTTTACGTCATTTCTTGCGCAGCCAATGGTGGCCCGACCGAATTAATTATGGCTTTACTTTAAGCCTTTTTGCTTTTGTTGTTTTAATTTTATTTATTGGTCCCCAAAATAGACAAGAAAACTTTGCCCTGAATTTATTTTGGGCTTGGTGGTGGCCTTTAATTTTAATTGGTTTTCCTTTTGTCGGTAGGGTTTGGTGTGCTGTTTGTCCCTTTATGATTTATGGTGAGGTAACGCAGAAACTTTCTTTGTGGCTATTTCCCCGTCAACTAAAAAGATGGCCGAGACAACAAGCTGAAAAATGGGGAGGTTGGTTTTTATTTGGTTTATTTGCCTTAATTTTATTATGGGAAGAGCTTTGGAATTTAGAAAATACTGCTTATCTTTCTGCTTGTTTACTATTACTTATTACTGCCGGAGCAATGATTTTTTCGGCTATTTTTGAGCGCCGATTTTGGTGCCGTTATTTATGTCCCATCGGTGGCATGAACGGTATGTTTGCTAAACTCTCTATGACTGAATTAAGAGCGCAACAAGGTATTTGTTCGGCAGAATGTACCACTTATCAGTGTTATAAAGGGGGACCGCAAAAAGGAGAGGGTATGGAAACCGATGGCTGTCCTTTATATTCCCATCCGGCACAATTAGAAGATAATCGAGATTGTGTACTATGCATGACTTGTTTAAAAGCTTGTCCCCACCGTTCTGTAGAATTTAATTTACGTCCCCCAGGAATAGAATTATGGACTACTCACGTACCCCGCAGTTATGAAGTCGCTTTATTATTGCTACTTTTGGATGTAGTTTTTCTACACCGCTTGCCCGAAATAGAAACTCGTTTAGGATTAAATTTGCATTTAGATCGATTTATTTCTCATGCCTTAGTATCTATTATCGTTTTGAGTTTACCTGCTGTTTTACCTTTATTGGCGCAAGGTGTAATTTGGTTAGTTTATCAAGCAAGACCTAAAATTAAACCCCGTAAATTTATCGAACTAGCTTATGGTTATTTGCCTTTAGTTCTAGCGGGAAACTTGGCTCATTACTTGCGTCTGTGGCTAAACGAAGCGGGGCGTATTTTACCTACTAGTTTTGCTACTTTTGGTTTAAGTGGTAATGGTTTACCAATACTAGTTGCTCATCCAGCGGTAATTGCTTTTCTGCAAGGAACTACTTTGATTGTAGGAGTATTGTTGTCGATTATTTTGACGCAAAAAATAGCCCGTCAACCGTTAAAATTGCTTCTACCACAGCATTTGGTAACGGTGATTTTGGCTATTAGTATGTGGCAGGTTATTGTTGGATTTTAGGTTAATCTGGGGTTGGGGAAAGCCTTATTGCAGGTGTAGGTTTTTTACATTTGATGGTGAAAATTGCGCCTTCACTCTTTTTTTTAAAATGTTGTTAGCTTCGTTAATTTATCCAGTATCTTCCGATTGAAATTTAGATGATAATTAGAGCTAAATTTAATTTTAGTTTGTATTACTACTTACCAATTAATTTAACTAAACCAACACCCCCAAAATAAAGCCCTAAGACTGCACCAGCCAACAGAGACTGAGTAAAAGGATCGGTAGAAGGAGTTAGAATTGCACCCATTATTACTGAACCGAGAACTATATATTTCCAACCAGATAACATCTGCTTAGAAGGAACAATTTCTAAATAGCCCAAAATAAGCTGGATAATCGGGATTTGAAAAGCTAAGCCAGTGCTCAACATTAGCAGTAAGATAAATTCAAAATATCTGTCGATGGACCAAGCCTGTTCGACCACATCGCCACCATAGTTAATAAAGAAATTGAGGGCAGCGGGAATTAAAGCAATATAAGCAAAAATCAATCCAGCAAAGAAAAGTACGCTAGAACCCAAAACTACCGGACCGATTAAACGACGTTCCCGACGAGTCAAGCCAGGTAGTACAAATTGAATAATTTGATAGAGGATAAAGGGACTGGATATCAATAATCCGCTATAACCAGCTACTTTGAGAGAAACAAAAAAGAATTCTCCAGGGGCTAATTGTAGAAATTTAACTCCTCGCGCGGGAACTTCTAGCAGTTGCACGATAGGTTTGACAAAAATAAAGCAACCAATGATGCTTATAGCTACGGCAATCAAAGCATAAAAAATACGCCTTCGTAATTCTTCGAGATGATCGAACAGAGACATCTCTACTTCGTCGGGGAGTTCGTCTAAGTAACTATCTCGGTCTTTTTCGGTTGAGGTTTCTAATTGAGTTGAGGACATGAGCAAATTTAGTTTGAGACTATCGTAAGTTTTTTAATTATCTTAAAAATAATTATCGCCAAAAAAAATTCCCTCTATAGAGGGAAAGTAAAAGACTATAACTAAATTTAGTCCCAAAATCTAGTCAAGCTGCTTGCCCTACAGCAAGTAACGAGCCAGCTAAAATGTAAGACGCGAACAGAATCGTACTACTGGGTAACTCCTCTTCTTGAGAATCGCCTTGTTCTGTCGCTGGTACTAACATAGAATCGGTTCTCCGTACAACCATTTTTCCTTGAGCTAGTGCTTCTCGCCACTGACGACCAGTTCTCCAAGCACAAAACTTAGTTACATTCCAACGAGGATTGGCCGGATAGCCGACAAAACCAGATCGAAGAGCAGCATGGTTTTCTCTTGGGACACCGGTGGAAACTGATACTTTGTCCGTAAGATCGACCACCATGAGGTTGCTATGGTTGTCTCTTTTCAGCATATACCCCACCTCCCTTTATATTTAGTTAAATCCAACTTAATTTAATCTCTATTGTAGAGTTTTACATTACAATTTGTTAAGAGTAAACTGAAAAAGTTTAAGAATTTTTCTTATTCGCCGAAACGATATCCCTTGCCGTAGACAGTGTGAATCAAGATATTTTCGTCTTTTTTAGTTATTTTACGTCTTAAAAGACGAATTAAGGCTGCTAAAACATTACTACTAGGTTGTTCTTTATCTATCCACAAATAGCGATGAATTTCTTCGTGAGTTAATAGTTGACCTGGGTGGCGCATAAAGTATTCGAGCAATTTAATTTCTTTTTCAGAAAGCTCGATCGCTCTTCCCCGCCGATAGGCTAATTGATTTTCACTATCGAGTTCTAAATCTGCTACTTTGAGTCTGCCCGGGGTCTGTTCTACTAAATTAGCATACCTTCGCAGTAAAGCCCGTACTCTCGCCAGCAATTCTCGTAATTGGAAGGGTTTAACCAGATAATCGTCTGCCCCAGCATCTAACCCGAGTACGCGATCGTCGACCGTATCTTTAGCAGTAAGGAAGAGAACGGGGGTAGTCAAAGAACGCGATCGCAACTCTTGGCAAATTTCTAGCCCCGATTTGTGGGGTAACATCCAATCGAGAATCAGCAAGTCATAATTATTTTCTAAAGCTAATTGCGCGCCCGCAACCCCATTATCGGCTACATCTACTTCATAACCTTCACGTTTTAAAAGACGAGTGAGAGGGTCGGTTAATTCGACTTCATCATCAACTAACAGAATTTTCATTCATCACAATTTTGGCAAATCTAAATCTTTGAATTTAATATTAAACATCAAGATAATCTTAATATTTATTTCGTTACTAACCGAACGTGCGATCGCTCTAGCCATCTTATCTTCCGGCCAAAGGTTGGGTTCAAAATTTTCGGCGATATACTCACAAATGGCTAAAGACTCCCAGACAGTAACTTCACCATGATGTAAAACTGGAACTTTTCCTACAGGAGAATGTTGTAGCAATTGCTGACGACTTTCTGGAGTATAAAGAGGAATTCGCACCTCAGTAAAATCTAGCCCAATCTTTTTTATCGCCAGCCAAGGACGTAGCGACCAAGATGAATAGTTTTTGTTGCCAATAACTAAGGTAAGCTGGTTCATGGAACAATTGAATGGTTCTGATTCCTGACTTTTATTTTATTTTTGCTCTTTTACTTTTTAATTTTTACTTGCTCATGATTGTCATTGCTTTACCCAAGGGTGCGCTGTTAACTGATAGTATCAAGCTGTTTAAAAGTATAGGTCTAGATTTTAGTGCTTTTCTTGACAAGGGCAATCGTCAGCTACAAATAAATGACCCGACCAATACGGCAAAAGCTTTGCTGGTAAGGGCGCAAGATGTTCCCGTTTACGTAGAATACGGACAAGCCCAGTTAGGTATTGTTGGTTATGATGTTTTGCGAGAGAAACAGCCGCAAGTTGCCAAACTAACTGACCTTAAGTTTGGTTATTGTCGGATGTCAGTAGCTGTTCCGGAGACTAGTTCCTATCGGCGGACAGTGGAACTGCCGCCCCATGGTCGGGTAGCATCTAAATTTGTTAACTGTGCCAGGGAATATTTTCATAGTATCGATCTGCCTGTAGAAATAATTCCTCTTTACGGTTCGGTGGAATTAGGACCGATTACTGGTATGTCTGAAGCGATCGTCGATTTAGTCTCTACTGGGCGTACTCTTAAAGAAAATGGCTTGATTGAAATTGAAGTTCTCTACGAAAGTACGGCTAGATTAATTGCTCATCCTCTCAGTTATCGTCTCAATCGGGGCAATATTCATGAATGGGTACAAAAATTGCGTAATCAGACAGAAGCTAGTACTGCTGCGCGGAAGTAAAAAGTCAAAATTAATAGACTTAATTCTGACAATTAGTTTTAATTGCTCATTTGTCTTCAGCAAGCTTTTTAAGTAGTTCGATGAGTATTTGCTGTTGATTAGTTAACTGATGCTGTCTGTTATGGGAACATTTAGAAAGATTATGCTTCCCCTGCTTGGAGAACTTGCTTGGCTGTTAATTCTAGGGTAGGAAATGTTTGAGAAACGAGGCGTTCGTCACTCTGATAAACCGCTTCTTCATATAATCCATCTACCAAGCTTAGTATGACCACCCGCTCGCGTTCTGGATCGACAATCCAGTATTCGGCAATCCCTCGTGCTGCATACTCTGAACGCTTGTAGCGGTAGTCTCGATCTTGGTTCTCTTTACCTGGCGATACCACTTCTACCACCAATGCTGGCGGCGGCATATCTGGTGTAATAATACTACGAGGAGTTCCCGATAAAGCAGTGACTAATTCCTCTGTTAATACCAGCAAATCTGGTACGCGCACTGTAGCGCGGGAACCACTGACCACAATTTCTGTTCCTCGACGCAGCAAGCGTCCTGGAATAAGTTGAGCAAATGTCAACAACAACAAAATTGCGATCGCATTATTCAAGTCGCTTTCTGATGGCATCTCAATTAGTTTTCCATTCACCAATTCATAGCGTTTATCCGTGCCATCATCATAGGCAAGATACTCGGCTAGGGTGAATATCTTAGTAGTTGTAGTCATTGCACTGCTTTGTAGAATCTAACTTTAACTTTTTTGATAATCTGCGTAACCTAACCAGGATGAAAATAATTATAAATTTCCTGAGCTAGACTCGCACCGATACCAGGGACTTCCATTAACTGCTTGAGAGAGGCTTCGCGGATATAGTCGATGGAGTGGAAATGAGCGAGAAGTTGTTTTTGTCTATTAAAGCCCAAACCAGGAATTTCTTCTAAACGCGATCGCCTTCCTTGCTTCAATCTCTGTTGGCGATGGAAACTAACGGCAAAGCGGTGTGCTTCATCTCTAACTCGACGTAGTAATTGCACCCCTGGTTGTTCTGGATCGGTAAGTAAGGGTTCGGATTCTCCTGGTAAAAAGATTTCTTCTCGTTGTTTGGCAAGACTAACTACCCTTACATCCTCTAACAGATTCATCTCCTGCAATACGCCGACAACGGCTGAAAGTTGTCCTTTTCCTCCATCAATCATCACTAGATCGGGAAAATCTTCTGGATTTTGACTGATTTCTTCTTCCGTTGAGTTATTGGCATATTTACGAAACCGACGGCGAATGACTTCTGCCATACTGGCGAAATCGTCGGAATGACCGATGGTGACGGTAGGATTTTTAATCTTATAGTGACGGTAGTGTTGTTTGGCGGGTATGCCGTCAATAAAGACTACTTGAGAAGCAACCGCATTAGAACCTTGGATATGAGAAATATCGTATCCTTCGATGCGTTTGGGTATGTCGGGTAGATCGAGAACGGAAGCTAAATCTTGTAAAGCTTGGTTATTGCGATCGCTAATCCGTTGCGTCCGTTCTAATTCATACCTGGCGTTCCGTTCCACCATTTCAATTAGTTCGGCTTTGGTTTGCCGTTGAGGAACGACTAAACTTACTTTGCGTCCTTTCTGTTGGCGCAACCAATCTGTCAAAATTTCTTCTTCTGGTAGTTCGTATTGCACCAAAATTTCTGCGGGAATTTCTACAGGCTCTACTGTGCGATAATGCTCTTCTAGCACCCGTTGTAAAATAGCCCCAGGTGTACCGGATTGGGCATCGGCAAAAAAAACCAAACGACCTACCAACCGTCCGGCGCGAATTTGAAATAATTGAATGCAGCAGTGTTGGCCATCGGCAGCTAAAGCGATCGCATCTCTTGAAATGGTATCGTCTGGTAAAGAGACTTTTTGATCCGCAGTTAAAGCATTTAAAGCCTTAATTTGGTCTCGGCATCTAGCCGCCTGTTCGAAGTTTAATTCCTCAGCTGCTTTCTCCATGTGAGACTGGAGAATATTAACTAACTCCTCGGTTCGTCCCTGAAATACCATCACCACTTTCTGCACGGTTTTACGGTAGTCTTCGGGGCTAATTAAGGCTTGACAGACACCGGGACAGCGACCCAGATCGTAGTTAAGACAAGGACGATCCTTAAATAAAGGTTTGGGACGCTGGCGCAAAGGAAAGATACGCTTGATAATATGTAGGGTATAGCGTAGTAATCCAGTATCTACATAGGGACCGTAATAACGGTCTTTTTCATTGCCTGACCTTCGCTTGCGGGTAATAAAGATGCGAGGATAGTCTTCCGACCAAGTAATACAGACATAGGGATACTTTTTATCATCTTTGAGCAGCACGTTGTAGTAAGGTTGATGCTGCTTAATCAAATTAGCCTCTAAAGCTAAAGCCTCTGCTTCCGTATCGGTGACGATAAATTCAATTTCCGCCACCTGATAAATCATCATGGCGATGCGATCGCTAAATCGTTTAGTATCGCGGAAATAAGAACGAATACGCGATCGCAATTTTTTCGACTTACCAATGTAAAGAATATCGCCATGGCGATCGCGCATAAAATAGATTCCTGCTTCGGTGGGAATTTCTTTGAGGCGATTTTCTAGAAGTTCTGAGTTTTTAATTAACGGTTTTCTCTCTGTCGCTACAGTCATAAAAAGGATTTCAGCGTTTCCTCTGACTAAAGGATTTCAAATTCTAGATTGTTACTGTCAAGAAAATTATAAGTAAAATGGTCGATCTCATTGGTATCGCTCAGTTCTAGATTATAAAAATCGACTACCTCATGGTCGAAATAAGGGCCAGCATGCCAAGTTCCTACTTCTAGCTTAATAAAACAATTACCTGGAATGTGAAAAGCAGCTATTTTCTCTATATCTGGTTCTGATGCTTCCGAAGGTGGGGCAACCGCCATGAACCAATCTTTTCCTTCTAGAGAACCCAAACATTGAGTACAAAGACTGTGACGAGTAATTTTGTGGAATCTGCGTCCTCGTTTATGCAGGCGCATGATATAAAAGCGAGGAGTACCGTTTTGCAAGTTTAGTCGGGCATCGGTTTCATCGTAAGGTTTACCATCTTCTGTAGGAGTAATTAATTGACCGAAAGGTTGAAATTTTTCTGCGCTAATCCATTCGGCACGTAGTTGTTTTAGTACGATAGGTTGATTCATTAGAATGTAATGGAATGAGAACGGAGTAGGGGCGATTCGCGAATCGCCCCTACATTGTACGGACTAACCCAGCTTGCTTTTTACTAAAGCCTGAATTTTTTTCCCGTCTGCTTTACCTTTAAGCTGTTTCATCGCTACTCCCATCACTTTACCTAAATCTTTGGCTGAAGTAGCTCCTACAGAAGCAATAATTTCATCTAATACTGAATTTAGTTCCTCGTCATCTAGTTGTTGGGGAAGATAAGCTTCAATAATTGTTAATTCTTGAGCTTCTTTTGCGGCTAAATCTTCTCTGCCAGCCTGCTGATATTGTTCGATTGAATCTCGACGTTGTTTTGCTTGCTGCACTAATAGTTCAATTTCTTGTTCTTCCGTGAGGCTATCTTGACCTTTCGGACGCAAAGCAACTTCTTTTTCTAGTATAGCTTTTTTGATACCGCGAACCGTCTCTAACCGTATTTTATCCTTGGCTTTCATTGCGGACTTGATTTCTTCACCGATGCGGTCTTTGAGGCTCATCAATCATTATCTCCTTATTAAAACAGGACTTACGCAAAGACACTAGATATTGAGTTGAGACTAGTTAAATTAATTTCATAAGTAAAGAGTGGTTTTCAAGTTCTTTAGTTATATATGAAGATAAACTGTTTTGCTTTAGTCGATAAACCGTACATTTCTTTAAGCTTACTCTTCATTTACTTAGCTATAAAACTTTTAAGGATTATTCTCCCAAATCTGTATTAAATAGACTACTGTGGGATTGGCATGACTCAAGCTCAAGTAAGTGGGCTAATTCTAGCAACGAGAGTCGATACAGCCCTTTTCTTCTGCTCTGGGGGTACTTCTATACTTTGCACGGGCATAACTTGCGCTTTTCGATATATATTTCGGCATGACAAAAGCTCAGATTGTGAACGTCTGAAGTATAAGTAGTGGTCTGTCAAGATAGTTTTTTGGAGAATTATCCTATCCCTCATTTCAAAATTGACAGACCAGTAGGGACGATTATGAAGAAGCACCAAACAAGTATTTTTTCTTAGAATTTTTCTTTGTAGCTTTTTGCTACACCTATTAGCCGCTCAACTTGGACGGATACGTCAGGAAAGGCTAGCGGGGCAATAGTGCCCGTGGTTAGTGTCAGTTCGGTTTGGTATTGCTCATTTTTGATGTCACGAAATACTTGTAACTGCGGAGTCTTTAGGTTGACCACCCAGTATTCAACAATGCCTGCTTCTGCGTAAATTTCTTTTTTCTCACCTAAGTCTTTGCTGAGAGTGGCGTTGGAGAATTCAATAATCCAGAAAATGTCTTCAGGATAGGGATGGTGTTGTAGGTAAACTTCACCTAAAGGTTTGACAATGGCAACGTCGGGGGCAGGTTCGGAATTGTTTGGCAGAGTTATGGGTTTAGCATCGCGGATTTTTGCCCGTTCGCCAAGTAGGATGCGGAGATAATCGGCGGCTTCTGTGTTGTAGTAGGCGTGGGGTTCTCGTTCTGGGGGCATAACAATGAGGTCGCCGCGTAATAATTCTATAGGCTGGTCATCAAAAATGCCTGCCTCTATTGCTCGGTGATATCGTTCAATAGTCCATTTATAGGTAGTTACGGTCATAGCCCTTATTTAGCTTTTTTTCTACCGCTAAGACAAGAAGTTTAGTTTGATTTTATCCCTCTCTTACTATTTATTACTTATTACTTACTCTTCACCAGTGAATTTAATTTTGCTCAACTACTTATTTTGCCTGCGTCGGAGGAAAAATTTCTCTATTTCCATCGCCCAAAAAACGATCGTACTTATAACCAAGCTGATTGTTAGCTCGATTATAGATAAAGCTGTTGTTTCAAAAACTTTTTGGAAAAAAGGAAGATATACTACCGCTAGCTGTATGCTAAAGGTAAAGAAGACTGCTCCCAACAACAGCTTATTAGCTAGCAGGCTCATGTTGAAAACTGATTCCCGTTCGGAACGCATAGTCTGAGCAAGACCTATACGAGAGAAAGCTAGGGTAGTAAATACCATTGTCTGCCAACTAGGGCGATCCCGCAAAGCGGGTGCTGCCGCAACGCTAGACCAAGATTGATATGCTACTCCCAGTAACAAAATGCCTAATAATAGCCCTACCCAAACAATATCTCGACCGACACCGCGAGCAAAGATACTCTCGTTCGGCTGGTAGGGAGGACGTTGCATAATGTTGTTTTCAGCCGGTTCTACTCCCAAAGCCAGAGCCAATATACCATCGGCTAAAAGGTTAATCCAGAGAATTTGTAGGGGCAAAAGAGGCAGGGGCATACCAAAAAAAGGAGCGAGAAAGATGACCCAGAGTTCCCCACAATTCCCAGTTAGAGTATATTTGATAAATTTACGAATATTGTCGTAGATAACTCGCCCTTCTTTAGTAACAGCGACGATAGTAGCAAAGTTATCATCTAAAAGGACCATATCGGCGGCTTCTTTAGCCACATCAGTACCAGTAATACCCATAGCTATGCCAATATCAGCTTTTTTAAGGGCTGGCGCGTCGTTTACCCCATCACCAGTCATGGCAACAATATGCCCTCGATTTTGCAATGCTTGCACTATTTTTAACTTATGCTGAGGCGAAACCCTAGCATAGACAGAAACTGATTCGATCGAGTCGAGCAAATCTTGTGGAGATTGGTCTAAATCCTGACCTGTAAGCAGTTGATGGTCGATGGCAATACCTAACTCCCCTGCTATATGTCGAGCAGTAAGAGGATGATCGCCAGTAATCATCACGGGACGAATACCAGCAGTGTGACAGACTTGCACGGCATCCTTAACTTCTGGACGTGTCGGATCGCTCATGCTCACCATACCGATAAAGATAAGGTCTTGTTCGAGTTCAGCCACATAGTGATTATTGGGCAGCGATTCTAGAGGTCGAAAGGCTAAACCAAGGACGCGCATACCTTCCTGCGCTAATCCCTCGTTGAGCCGAACAATTTTGTTACGCCAACTATCGTTTAGTGGTTCAACCCTTTCATCTACCCAAATAGCACTGGAAATATTCATGAGACTATCGACTGCACCTTTGACAAAAGCAACATAGGGAAAATTATCTAATACCCCATTTTTGAGGTTATATAGATAGTTGACCGAAGGATTTTGAAAATTGAGATCGGAAGTTCCTACAATATTGTTGCTAGGGACTTGATGAATAGTAGTCATCCGCTTGCGCAATCCATCAAAAGATAGCTCTGCCACGCGGGGACAAGACGGTTCTAAGTCAACTTTTTTAACTCCCAAATCGGCAGCAGCGATCGCCAGAGCAACTTCAGTAGGATCGCCAATTCCCTGTAAGGTTTGAGATTCATTTTGCTCCTCTGATAAAATCGCATCGTTGCAAAGAGCAGCAGCAACAAGAAGTAAAACTAAGTCGGATCGTTCTCTCAGCAGCGTTGACCCTTCAGAACTCAGATGCTTGCTCAGGTCTATTTGTTCCTCTGCTACACTTAAATGGGTAACCGTCATCCGATTTTCAGTTAGGGTACCTGTTTTATCGGAACAAATCACCGTTACAGATCCTAAAGTTTCCACAGCAGGTAACTTACGCACCAGTACTCTCTGTTTGAACATTCTTTGAGCGCCCAAAGCTAGAGCAATGGTGACCACTGCGGGCAATCCTTCTGGTATGGCTGCTACTCCCAAGCTCACAGCCATCAGAAACATTAACTTAATTGGTTCTCCCCGCGCTAAACCCAAGCAAAAGAGCACAATGACAATGATGAGAATAGCGATCGCTAAAACTCGTCCCAGTCGATCCAAGCGTTGTTGCAATCGGGTCGGTTCCCGCGTGACGGTTTGGGTAGCTGCGGCAATGTGACCCAATTCAGTATCCATTCCGGTGGCAGTAACTATCGCTACACCTCGACCATAAGTAACGGCAGTTCCCATATAAGCCATATTGTGGCGATCGCCTAAAGGCAGTTCTTTTTCTAGGCTCTGGATATTTTTATCTGTAGGCTCTGATTCTCCAGTTAGGGAGGCTTCTTGAATGCGGAGGTTAGCACTTTCGAGCAAGCGACAGTCTGCGGGCACTAAATTACCTGCTTCGAGCAGAACTATGTCTCCAGGGACTAGTTCCCGTGCCGAGATTTCTTGAATTGTGCGATCGCGCTTAACTTTCGCCTTAGGTACTGTCAGTTTTTTGAGAGCGGCAAGCGATCGTTCTGCTTGATACTCTTGTTTGAATCCCAGAAAAGCATTAAACGTAACTATGGTTAAAATAGCAACGGCATCTTTAAAATCGCCTAGTAGAGCTGAAATGAGGGCAGAAACAATTAAAATAATGACTACAGTAGCCGTCAACTGCTCCCATAAAATTTGCCAGGGATTTTGTCCACTCTGTTCTTTTAATTCGTTAAAGCCATGTTTTTGAAGTCGACGAGCCACTTCTGAGCAATCTAAACCATGAGTAGCATCAGCTCCTAATCGTTCTAGTACATCAATCGAGTCCAACTCGTACCAGTTACTCATGGATGCTCTTGGTCGTCAGACCAAGGATAGGTAAAGTTACGGGGTTAGTTTGGCAGATTTAGTCGACGTGACTTCTCCCAATCCCGTAGAACGGGATAGGCTTCTCAACCTCGCGATTGAAAACTTCCTGCACTACGCCACTTATCTAGATACATGACAGCTATCACATATCCCCGACAGTACGACGCTCGACTCGAATGGTGCGGAACCAAGTTCCGCACCCGCTCGCTCGACTTGACAGGCAATTTCTTTCCCCGCAAGTCCTGCGGTACTACTGTATTTCTGGTGGAAATACTTTGCCTACGTGCGTTGGGAATTTTACCGACAGAACTCCTCTGTCGAACCCCATACTCCCAGTTGTCTAGGTGCGCTCGCATGCAGTTACAGCAATTTTTAGCTAGATTTCGCATACAAGTGTATTGTACAACGGCTGAAGCCATTGATATATGAAGATTTCACCTCGATTTTTCAACCTAGACCGAGCTATCCCACCGCAGGTGCGCGTAGCGGCCCCTATTCCCTAGAAGGGAATGGGAGTTCCCGCTCGGATTCTTTTAATTTTTAGTTTAATATTTAGACCGGCATATTTAACCTTAACGAAGGCAGAAGTTTTAAGGCAGGAGGCAGAAGGGTTTTTGTACAGAATTCCTTCTGCCGTCTGCCTTCAAGGCGTAAGCCTTGTTAAATAGTATTCTTCATAAGACTTGGCAAGACAAATTTAGATCGTATTTGCTACTAATAGCTCATCTGCTATAGCAAAATTAGCCGTGACATTTTGTACGTCGTCTAAAGATTCGAGAGCATCGATCAATTTGAGGAGCGATCGCGCCTGTTCTGCCTCGGTTACTTCAATAGTATTGTTAGGAATCCAGCGTAATTCAGCTTCTTTGACAGGTAATCCTCGTGTTTGTAGTATTTTGCTTAAATTGTCCAAGTTAGTGACGGCAGTAATTACTTCTGCACCTCGATCGTCTTCATCCTCGAGCATCTCGTAGTTTTCTGCGTCGCCTTCCATCAATGCTTCTAGCATTACCTCTTCGTCTATTTCTCCTTCAAGGAGGATTACACCTTTTTGCTCAAACATCCAACTGACACAGCCAGTTTCCCCCAAATTGCCCCCATTTTTTGTAAAAGCTGCCCGCAGATCTGCCGCCGTGCGGTTGCGATTATCAGTAAGAGTCTCAATTAGGATTGCTACACCTCCAGAACCGTAACCTTCATAGCGAATTTCTTCGAAGACAGTATCTTCGTCTTGATAAGTTCCCGCACCTTTAGCGATCGCTCGTTCGATATTATCGTTGGGAATTCCGGCTGTTTTTGCCTTTTCTATGGCTGTCTTTAGCGGTAAATTTCCTGCCGGATCTGGAATACCATTGCGCGCTGCCACGATAATGGCACGAGACAGTTGAGCGAAGGTTTTTCCCTTTTTAGCATCTACTCTTGCTTTTTGTCGTTTAATATTAGCCCATTTACTATGACCTGCCACGCTAGCTCAAACCTCCTTCTGGCGAATAACAGCGACCTAAATCAGATGTATCTTTGAATATACAGTAGAGTTTTGACCGAAGGCTATTTAGTAGTAGACCACAATGATTTTGAGCTTGTTGCGATTGCACGGAGATAAAAATTCCCCGTCATAATTTTTGTAATGGACTACTAGTAGGTTAGATCGAAATTGATTTTATGTTGACATCTGGCAGAAATCAACGGCTCTATTTACCATTTATGGATAGTCGGGAACCCATAAAAATGGGATTAAAACCTCTTAAATGGCAAGACTGGATCGAAATTGATGACCAGTTTGTTGCCTATCTCACCCGTAAACAAGAACTCTTTCAAGATCGCTATCCTGAAGTCTTTGCTAGTCTATCTAGCAGTGAGGCAGGGCAGAAAGAAGTACTGGACTTATTGCTAGATTATTTGCCACAACGCTTTCCGCAGTACTATCAGCGTCGAGGCGATCGCATAGAGAATATATTGATGCAACAGTTCTGGAATATTTCGGACTTTGAAGCAAAGCCGCTGGATTTGGCAGGAAGATTAGTACAAGAGGACTTATGTCTGATGAGGTCTAGTCCTGATGGCTACATTCTGATTGCTGCATCGGTTTGTTTTCCTTCTAATTGGCGATTAGAGGATAAGCTGGGACAGCCCCTCGACCAAATCCACAAACCCGTTCCCCAGTATACAGAGAAGCTGGAAGATTCGACGAACAATTTTTTTGACCATCTTAAAGTAGATTGTCCAGTTTATCGATTAAACTGGACGATTGTTGACACTTCAGAGTTATCCTTAAGAGGTTCCAAAAGTTTTAGCCAATTAGACGAAATCACAGTTGAAAATGCGGGAGAGAAACTTTGGATTAGGGTAGAACGCCAAACTCTACGACGGCTGGAAAAAAGTAATCATGTTCTTTTCACGATTCGGACTTATCTTTACCCACTTTCAATCGTAGAAAGCAATCCGGCGATCGCTCAAAATTTATCGACAGCGATTCAACAGATGCCATCAGAAATACAACGTTACAAGCATTTACTTGCGATCCGAAAAATATTGCTTGATTATTTGAACAGCAATCTAAGTTGAGGATAGTTTTGCTCAATCGTTAGACAAAGTTACAATAGGGTAACTACCCTATAGTCGACTAAAAACAACTATTCTGTTAATGCCAAACTTACCCCTCGACCCTGCCTTTTACCCACTGCTAATCTTTCACAGCTTCACTGGTGGACTAGCTGCTCTTTTAGCCAAACAAAAAGGGTATAATCTCTTGCTGTGGCTTATCTTAGGCGTTATTGGAGGAACTTTCTCTCTAATGGCAGTACTGGCAATGAAGGAAAAAGCAATAAGTAATAAGTAATGAGCGAACTTTGTACGGACGTAGCAGGCTAGTAGGGGCAAATGGCCATTCACCCTTACTATCAACGATGTTCTAAGCCAACCGCCTCGGATAAACGAGACAATCCGTTTAACTCAAGCTCTTCCAATAGTCCTGCTAAAATATTACGTACTATCCAGGGACCTTCGTAAATCCAGCCCGTGTAAATTTGAAGTAAGCTAGCACCAGCAGCGATCTTGGTCCAAGCATCTTCAGGAGTAAAAATTCCGCCAACACCAATAATCGGTAACTGTCCTTTTGTTTGTTGCCAGATAAAGCGAATTACTTCTGTAGAACGTTCTCTAAGCGGTGCGCCACTAATGCCTCCTGCTTCTGCTTGAATGGGACTGCCTGTAGTCTCTAAGATTTCAGTTTTTAAGCCATCTCGTCGAGTAGTAGTATTGGTAGCAATAATTCCCGAAAGATGATAAGTTTTGGCTAAATCGACAATGGCAGCGATCGCTTTCCAGTCCAAATCGGGAGAAATCTTAACCAGCAAGGGTTTAGTGTTTTGGTTTGCTTGTTGGAGAGCCTCTAAAATTGGTTCTAGTTGTTCGCCTCCTTGGAGCGATCGCAAACCAGGAGTATTGGGAGAACTTATATTAACGACAAAGTAATCTGCCCAGTCTTTAAGCAATTGAAAACTATTGACATAGTCTTCTGCTGCTGCTTCTAAGGGAGTAATTTTGGATTTGCATAAATTAATACCAATAGGAATGTCTCGGGGTTGTCTTGCCCAAGTTTGCTTGAGAGTATCTGCCATCACCGCTGCACCGAGATTATTAGCTCCCATACGATTGAGAGCGGCTCGATCTAAAGGCAGGCGAAATAAACGGGGACGGGGATTGCCCGGTTGAGCGTGAAAGGTAACCGCACCTAATTCGGCAAAGCCGAAACCCAAACTAGACCAAATTCCTGCTGCTACTCCATCTTTATCAAAGCCTGCAGCCAACCCCACGGGATTGGAAAAGTTTAACCCCCACAGATTTTGTTTTAATCTAGAATCGTACAAGCAGAAAGATTTTTGTAGTTGTTTAATTGCCAAGTTGCCCCAAGCACTGCTACGAGATTCTTGTAGTTGACTGAGCGTCTTGAGCATCTGTCGATGAGCAGTTTCGGGATCGTTTTTAACTGCAGAAAGCAATAAGGGATAGAAAGGCTTGGTAAAGTTAAACATAAGACATCTCCAATAACTTATAATTTGGGCAGAGCAATAGTTTGGGCATCTTTAAGAATTTCATGATAACTAGCGATCGCCACGGTGGCTCAAGTATTAGAGGTAACGTATGGTAAATCTCGACCAAA
>JADEWQ010000082.1 GCA_015207585.1 Pleurocapsales cyanobacterium LEGE 06147
CAAAGTCCGATTACTTATCCCCACGAGAGCGAGCGATCACTCCAAATACCCTCCTAATAGTTTATCCGTACTACTTTGTACACGCCTTCCCTACCGCTTTGTCAATATTTAGATGCGTTTTCCCTGGAGGTATTAGCAGTCATCCCTAATACCTTAAAGTCCTACGAATTATAAATTATTAGCGTATTCAATTTCGCAAAAACGCTAACATTTCTTAAAATATCTAAATTATAGCAGTAATTGAGATATATTTGGCTGTTTTATGGATAATTGCTGAAAATATCTAAGCTTAGCTCTATAAAAAGCTCTATAAAAAACTATTATTCTTAAAAGCAAATAATTGAGTTATGTTATAGTGATCGCCCTTTCTTCATCTTCGTTTTTAACCTGACCTGATAAATGGACTTTAAGATAGAAGGAGGCAATAGACAAAACATAAAATCAATGACATCAACCCTTTTAAAAAAGGTCGCCCTTAACGCGCCAACTCTTTATCAACTGCCTAATGGCTTAACTATTATCGCCGAACACTTACCAGTAGAAGCTGTCAGTTTTAATATCTGGCTTGATGTCGGTTCTGCTAAAGAATTGGACGAAATCAATGGTATGGCGCACTTTTTGGAACATATGGTCTTTAAAGGTACGCCAAACCTGAAAATGGGAGAATTCGAACGTTTGATTGAAGAAAGAGGTGCAGTTACAAACGCTGCTACCAGTCAAGATTACACCCAATATTACATCACAACTGCACCCAAAGATTTTGCCGAATTAGCACCTCTCCAACTAGATGTAGTGCTCAATGCCACTATTGCCGACGATGCATTCGAGCGAGAAAGATTGGTCGTTTTAGAAGAAATTCGCCGTTCGGAGGATAATCCCCGTCGCCGTACTTTTTATCGCTCGATGGAAACATGTTTTGAAAAATTACCCTATCGTCGTCCGGTACTAGGTCCCGCTTCGGTAATTGAAAATTTACAATCGCAACAGATGCGAGATTTTCATAATTATTGGTATCAGCCAGCTTCGATGACAGCGGTAGTAGTCGGTAATTTACCGGTAGAACAATTAATCGAAATTGTGGCTGAAGGATTTGAAAGACATAATTTAGAGCTAAAAACTTCACCCGAAACATCTTTACACCAACCAGAGATCGCACCGGAACCTCCCTTTACAGAAATCCTCCGTCGGGAATATACCGATGAAACTTTACAACAAGCTCGACTGGTAATGATGTGGCGCGTACCGGGAATGATGGAGTTAGAGGAAACCTATGCTCTCGATTTGCTATCAGTAATTTTGGGACAGGGTAAAGTATCTCGACTCTATAGGGAATTACGAGAAGAAAGAGGTTTGGTGACTCAAATTGGCGTTAATAACATGACTCATACCCATCAGGGAGTATTTTATATTTCTGCTCAATTACCCACAGAAAATCTAGAGGAAGTGGAAAAAGCGATCGCCCAGCACATCCACAGATTGCAAACCGAACCAATTCCAGACAAAGATATCGCTTGCCTTCGCACTCAAATAGCGAATCGTTTTATCTTTGCCAATGAAAGACCGGGCGATCGCGCTAATCTCTACGGTTATTATTACTCTCAACTCCAAAACCTAGAACCAGCTCTTAATTATCCGCAATATATTCAAAGGATCGAAGCTGAAGATTTACAAGCTGCTGCTCAAAAATATTTGTCTACAGACGCCTATGCGCTGGTTGTCATGAAACCTGGTTCTTAAAAGGAATAAACCAAAAGGAGGAAAACTATAGAGGTTTTAGGTTTTAGGTGGTAAGTATTAGCTAATTGATAATTGGTAATTGGTGACTGATGACTCCTGACTTCTGGTTAGTCACAAATGATTTAGGACTGCTATAGCTATGTCTTTTGCCTCAACTACTCTCTATCTTTTGTGGGAAAATCTACTATTTTTTACGGGAGCAACTCTATTTCTCGCCGTTGTTGGCTTAGGGTGGAAGTCTACCAAACCCTTCGAGCTACCTACACCTCTTCCTTCCTGGTTTAAAATTTGGTTTTTAACCGTGCAGTTATTGGGAGGGGTGCTGCCAATATTGGTAATATTTCTATGGGGAATTTGGTGGCATTACCAGCAAGTATTAATTGTGCTCGGGGCATACTTGATTATGCTGGTCTTGCAAATTATTGCCGAGATTGTAACTTTAAGAGTGTTTCATTCGGTAGTATGGGTGATGGTTCCCTATGTGTACCTCCCCTATCGTGTTTGGCAGTTATATGAGGGTTTGAGATTATTTGATTTTAACGGCGAACTAATCTGGATGCGTTACTTGTTGATATTAGAGATTGTCGTCTGGATTGCTAATTACTGCTTAGATTTATCTCAACTTCCTTTTTTGTTGCGTTGGGAAGTAGGAGGAGAAACAAAAAAAAGCGAGAGTGAGCCATCATCTACAACGTAGAATCTGAAAGCAGCATAAGATTACAATGAAAATTAATTATTCTAATAAATATGCTATTTTACTAATGCTCTAGGTTTGACACTCTGCGCTTCTTTAGAGACGCAGATTCTTGGTTCAGCGAGTCTCCGTATGTGACCGCTATTTTGGAGAACCCCGGCAGCAAGGAACGAGTCACCGTATTTACAAAACCCCTTGGAATGGCGACCCCAGAGTCAACATTCAAAATAAAAAAGGAAAAGCCAAACCCTATCAAGTGAGGCAAGTTTTAGCAGCAATAAATAAGTTAGAGGGGATGGATGATGGTTAATCACGAACATTACACTTATAGAGTCATCTGGTCGAAAGAAAATGAAGAATTCGTAGGACTATGTGCGGAGTTTCCTAGTCTGTCCTACCTTGACAAAAACCGTATTGCAGCATTAGAAGGTATTACTAATTTAGTCAAAGATGTAGTGGCGGATATGGAAGCGTCAGGGGAAAAAGTTCCAGAACCTATCTCGGAAAGAAAATATAGTGGTAAATTTCAGGTTCGGATTACACCAGAATTACATCGAATATTAGCTATTGAAGCACAAGAACAAAATGTCAGCTTGAATCGTTATATCAGTAATAAATTAGCTTCCTAACAAATTCTCCAGTTACGGGAATTCGGTGATGAATCGAACTGACGTTAATTCCAGAGATTGCTCTCTCAAACCGGAAAGAAACAAAAAATAAGCATTTATTTTGGTGTAAAGTGACACAACGGGTAATAATGAAGACAGGTTGGTTACACAGCATCAGGACATGGTACAGACGGACGAACAACTGGGTGCCCAGAAAAAAGCCTCGGTCTTCAATCTAGAAGGCTATTTTAAGGAAAAAAAACAGTTAGTAGAAAAGGCATTAGACAAATCCCTGTCTATCGGTCAGCCAGAAAAAATTTATGAAGCAATGCGCTACTCTCTACTAGCTGGTGGTAAGCGTTTGCGTCCCATTCTCTGTCTGGCTACCTGCGAACTAATTGGAGGAACGCCAGAAATGGCAATCCCCACTGCCTGTGCTTTGGAGATGATTCATACCATGTCTTTGATTCACGACGATTTGCCAGCAATGGACAACGATGATTATCGTCGCGGCAAGCTAACTAACCATAAAGTTTTTGGCGAAGATATTGCCATCTTGGCTGGAGATGGACTGTTGGCATATGCTTTTGAATACGCGGCGACTCAAACCAAGAATGTCCCTGCCGATCGCCTTCTTCAAGTAATCGCTCGTTTGGGAAGGACTGTAGGAGCAGAGGGTTTGGTTGGCGGTCAAGTGTTAGATTTAGAATCTGAAGGGAAAACGAATATTTCTGCCGAGACATTAACATTTATTCACACTCATAAAACAGGTGCGCTGTTAGAAGCTTCTGTCGTTTCGGGAGGAATCTTGGCAGGGGCTTCTCCAGAAGATATAGCTAAACTATCTAAGTACGCCCAAAATATTGGTTTGGCTTTTCAAATCATCGATGATATTTTGGATGTTACTGCTACTGCCGAGCAACTAGGTAAAACTGCTGGTAAAGATTTACAAGCACAAAAAGCAACTTATCCTAGTTTGTGGGGTCTGGAAAAATCTAAGTTGCAAGCCAGGCAGTTAATCGATGAGGCCATTGCTCAGTTAACTATTTATGAAGAGAAAGCCGAACCTTTGCGAGCGATCGCTAAGTTTATTATTACCCGCAACCATTAAACTTATTCATACTAACTTTTGTTGAGGCAATCGATCGTAATCCATGCAGGAAGTTGCTGACATCATTCACAATCAGATATTGCTGGTTGCTCTCCTTGCTTGTTTTATTGCTCAAATATTAAAAGTAGCGATCGAGCTAGTAAGAAATGGCAAGGTTAATTTCCGCTATCTGGTAACCACAGGAGGCATGCCCAGTGCCCACTCGGCTTTGGTGGGAGCTTTAGCAACTGCTGTAGGTTTGACGATGGGATGGTCATCTCCTGAGTTTGCGATCGCCTGTCTGCTTGCCATCATTGTTATGTATGATGCCGCTGGTGTCCGTCAGGCAGCAGGAAAACAAGCTCGCATTCTCAACCAAATGATGGACGAACTTTTGCAAGACGATCATACGATCAGCGAAGAAAGGCTGAAGGAATTGTTAGGACATACTCCGTTTCAAGTATTGGTGGGTTTAGCTCTGGGTATTGCTACCTCTTTTCTAGCCCTGCGCTGTTTTTAACAACATTCATCATCAGTTACTGTTAATTGATGGCTGGGAACAGTCCTCAGTCTTCAGTTACCAGTTACCAGTTGATAGCTGATAACTGGAGGATGAGCAGTAGCTACTGTTTTTTTGCCAGAAGATAGCTCGACTGTATTGGGTAAAGAAGGGGAAATATCTGCTTTTTCTAAAATTTGAACTTCAATATTAATAGCAATTAAATACGAGCCAGTCTGATTGTCTACTGCTTCAGCGATCGCTTTTGTCAAATCGGGACGTTCTCCAGTAATTGGATTTCTGAGGGTGCATTGGTCCCAATCATGACTCGCTTGGGGATCGATGGTGAGTATATAGTGCTTAATCATCGGTAAAATTCCGGTATTTGAATTCGGATTATTTTGATCCTCTTATAGTACAAATATACCAAATATTACTTTAAAAGAGAAATCTTTATGCTCTGTTAAGAGAGCTATTCTCCTATGGAGAAACTGCATAAACGTCACAAGCTAAAGCAGTAAGTCAAATTCAGTGTTTTTAAAGATAATTCTCAGCAATTTTCAGGAAAAGTCTCAGACAAAAATCATCTGAAGCGGGGAAATTAAATACTGAAAGCTTAATTTTGCTAGTTGCAAAAGGAGATTACTGATGAAGCTTGAAGGGAAGGTAGCCTTGGTAACTGGTAGCAGTCAGGGAATTGGTCAAGCTATTGCCGTGCGCCTTGCTCGGGAAGGAGCAGATATTGTAATTAACTATCGCTCCAACCCCGAAGGAGCTGAGAATACTTTAGCCAAAGTACAGGCGGCAGATTACTAAGATTCTGACGCTATAATTCGTAGCATTAGGCGGGAGAGTAGCAACTGCTATAGTGGTTCACCCGCTTTCTTAGTAATCATGACTCAATCCCTAAACGATCGAGGACAGGATCGAGAGCGGCACTATTGGGAGCAAGCTCAACAAATTTTAGAAATCTTATCTTCTCTGAGCGATCGCGACGGTGAACTCTCTAGCTATCTTCAGAATATCGCTTCTGGAGTCAGCCGCTTGCTCGACTTAGATTGGTCGGTTGTCACCTTTTGCTGGGAAGAAAATGAACGGGTGATGGCAAGCAGTCTCGATCTTGGAGAAGAAGAAAATGTCTATTTACTGCACGGAACTCTGACAGAGACGGTAGTAAAAACTGGGAACACTTTATGCGTAGAAGATGCTATTGTCCATCCCGAATACGGACAACCTCCCGAAGGCTACCGTTCCTATTTAGGCGTACCGCTACGTACATCAATGGGAGAAATCATTGGCACGATTTGTTCTTTTTGTATTCAACCGCGACAGTTTACCTTAGCCGAAGTCCATACGGTAGAACTTTTTGCCGAACGAGCAGCTACTGCTATTGACAATTACAATCTCTACCAACAAACCAAGCGATTTAATGAAATTTTGACTTTAGAGGTTGCCAAACGCACCGAAGAACTCAAAGCAGCTCAAGCTCAAATTATAGAACAGGAAAGGCTAGCAGCGATCGGGCAATTTGCCTCCACGATCGTCCACGAGATTCGCAATCCGCTGACAACCATTATGATGGGATTGATGGCACTGGAGAAACTCAATCTTGCCGAACGCGATCGCTTGCGCCTTTGTTTGGTAAAAGAGGAGGCAAATCGTCTCCAAAACCTCATGCAGGAAATTCTGCTCTATGCCAAGCCTCAAGTTTTGCAACTGGAAGAGTTAGATTTCAATGCCTTCCTCGAAGGAATGTTAGTTTCGCTGCGGGAGATGCCAGAAGCTGTAGAACGTCAAATCGACTTAATTGGGGTACAACCTTCAGTAAAAATTAGAGCAGACAAAGACAAGCTCAAGCAAGTACTAATTAATTTGATACGAAATGCCTGCGAGGCAATTTCTCCTGGGGAGAAGGTGACTTGTAAAGTTACTATTGCTAACGAACCATCTCTAGTTTGCCTAAGCATCCACAATGGAGGAACTCCTATCCCTTCCCATATTTTGCCTAAATTAACCCAACCCTTTTGCTCGACTAAACCGGAAGGAACGGGATTGGGATTGGCAATTGTTAGACGTATCGTGGAAGCACATGGGGGAAATTTATCGATTCAGTCCGATGCGTCATCGGGGACGATAATTAGTTTTACTGTTCCCGTATCCGTTGAGATAGGTTAACTTTAAAATTATTCTCATTAATTTCCTCGTAGTGTGTCAAACAGGGAACAGGAAATACCTCGCGTGCAACTTTTTTAAAGTCCCCCTTAACAAAGGCAGGGCTGTTTTATTGTGAGAAAAATTCTAGAATAATAGGGACTTAGGGTGATAGGGAAGTAGGGACACCTAAAATGCAGCCAAATCGCCCAAAATTTATGAGTAATCATGAAGATTTGGAAGTATATCAAATGGCTTTTGAGACGGCTATGAAAATATTTGAGCTTTCTAAAAATTTCCCTAAATAGGAGAAATATGCTTTAACTGACGGGGCGTACAAGCCGAGGGGCTGTGTTCTGAATTTAATTCAGAACCCTGTAAGCCCCGTCCCGAATTTGATGTTCCCGCAGGGTCCGTACTGCTCGCTCGTAGCGAGCGCGGGGGATAGCCCCTCACCAAATTCGACGTTCTTCTCGTTCAGTAGTGCGAATTTAGCCGAAGCGTGGAGAAGCCAGGCAGAGGCTGCTGAAACCCAAGTAGGGCTTAAATTTGCGGTCAAATGTCAGTATTTGGACCTAGAAACTCTCCATTATCTACTGTCTGTGCAACGCCGAAATTGAGATTAAATCCCTCTAAAATCACTGGTCATTTCCATCTGCTTGCCAGGAGTAAGTCGAGCTAGACAGATGGGAGTTTTTCTACGAGGAAGGTTGCCGATTAAACCAAGTACGATACCGATTAAGATAACGCTACCGCCCAAATACTGAGCCGTGGTCGGTACTTCTCCTAAAATTAAATACGCCATCGCGATCGCGATTAGGGGATTGCAGGAGTTCGCCAAGCTAATTTGTCCCGAACTAGAACTGCGCAATGCTGCAAACCAGCACAATTGACCGACTACGACAATGACAGTACCATATATAAGCATCCATTTCCAAAGAAAGGGAGAAAAAGCATCGGCAAAGTGTTCTACACCATAAAGATAATTAGCCAGCATAAAGAAAACAACCGTTCCCAATGCCGTCCGAAACAGACTAAAAAAGCCGAGGGAAATTTGTTGTAAGCGCAACTTGCTCAAGACAGTAGCCACGGCGGAAACTAAGGCAGCGATCGCCACTTGTAGTTCTCCTTTACCTAGTTGAATTAAACCACCCATCATAGTTATCGTTTGTCCCGAACTGCCGAGCAAAGCGGTAATTGCCACGCCAGCAAAAGCTACCACGGAACCCGCCACCGTCCATTTATTAACACGCGCTCCTAATAAACAATAGCTAAACCCCAGTGCCAGCACTGGTTCCAACCGACCGATTAAAATTACATTCGTCACTGTCGTGTTATCGAGAGCTGCAAAAAACAGAGCCGGAGCAAGTGCACCAGAGAGAATGGCAATTAGCACCAAACTAATCCAATCGCTACGAGACAATCGCTTCAGTAGTCTTCGATGCCAATCTCGGTAAAAAATAAATAGCATAACAGCAAACGCACAGATATTACCGACAAACAAAACATTACATAACGAGATAGGATTTCTGCCGTTGATAAAATGCTGTTCTCCAATTTCAATAATCTTGCGCGTGACAGAACTAGAAGCAGCACCAATAGCGATCGCGCTCCACAAATAGACAGAACTCGGAAGCAGATCCCAGACGGAGGAAACTTTACTAGACATCGTTTTCATATTGATTATTTGTTTGTCTAAAAGATAACTAATGCTACTTTTGAAGTTGGTAAATTAGATTATTTTTCGACAATCCCCAGTACGTGACCGTCTGGATCGCGAATTGAAAAACCTCGTTGGAATCCCAAACTAGCAGCGGGAATTTCAATAACGCCAGAAGAAACGAACTGATAGCCGCTAGCTTGCAGACTTTGTGCCCTACTGTTTTTGCATCCTTAACTATGAGGGTAGTCTCCCAATGAGCGAGATCGTTGGCACGAGCATCAGCAGAAATCGGTCGTCCATCGGTGGGAGTAAGATATTCTAAAAACTCAATGCCAATTCTCAAAGGCGATCGCCAACTACTGATATGCAGTCTCGCTCCAAAGACGTTGTTGAGATGTTCTTGCTCGGTTCCGTAGTTTTCGCTTTCTCCCGCTAGTTGCATTCCTAAGAAATCTCGATAAAAGCGTAAACTCGATTGAGTGTTGGCAATGGCGATCGCGGTATGGTCATAAAAATAATTCTCCTGTCGAATTTTGCCATCTCGGATCGCCCTTATCGGAAGGAAAATGAATAATTTCTAAATTGTGTCCGTCGGGATCGCGAAAGTAGAATGCTTCAATACCCGCAGCCGCTTTTAAGTATTCTGGTAAACGTGCGGAGCGGTAGAAACGTGCTGCACTTTATGTTTGACCAGTTTTTGATAAGCCTTGTCCATGTCACTAACGACAATGGCAATGTGTTGAAAGGCGCGATCGTTACTGCGAGAGTCAATAGGAATGGGTTTTCCCTTCGGCGTGAGATACTCTGTCAGTTCGATAACAATGAGTGTACGGGTAAAAGAGAAGACTCTAACAGCGTGACTACAACTCCTGCTGCTACCATGAATGTACCTAATCCCGCAGCTTCAATTAAATATTCCTGCCAATGACTACGTATTGCTTGCACCATAGTTAAGAGAAATATTGATGATGGCAGAATTGTACGGGATGAAAGATGATGGTTTGCTGAGAGACAGGCTGAAAAATACTGAGATTTAGCTGGGAAAATCCTTAAGAGGCGACATCAAAAGTGCAGCTTGCTTTAGTTCCTCCAACAAGCGATCGCCATGAGCGCACCTCACCATCAAATTATTTCATTGTTAGCTTTTAGCCATGCAGTCAGTTCTTGAATTAATTTATCTTGCGATTCTAGACTTGCAGCCAAATACAAGAAAAAGAGCCAATGTTATAATTCTTACATATTTCTTACTTTCTGCACTTTGTTAGTTTAATGAAAACGACAAGAATGTCAAGTAAAGGTCAAGTGATTATCCCCAAAACTTTGCGGGATGCTCATCACTGGAAAGAGGGACAGGAACTAATTGCGATCGATATGGGAGATGGAATTCTCTTGAAACCAAAAAAACCTTTTGCAGAAACGACATTAGATAATGTAGCAGGTTGCTTAAAGTATCAAGGAACACCCAAAAGTCTTGAGGATATGGAAGATGCCATGCGCCAAGGAGTAGAGGAGTTATGGAATGGTCACAGTTGATACTAATATTATTGTGCGGCTATTGACTCAAGATGACAAATTGCAATATGAACAAAGTCTAGAAATTTTCCAGTCACAGGATGTTTTTATTTCAGATACAGTCATATTAGAAACTGAATGGGTGTTGCGTTTTGCATATAAGTTTCAACCATCTGAGATTTGTCAAGCGTTGAGCAAACTATTTGGTTTGCCAAATGTCGATCTTGCCAACGCTAGCTTAATTGCTCAAGTGCTTCAATGGCATGAAAATGGTTTGGATTTTGCAGATGCTTTTCATTTAGCAAAGAGTCAACATTGTTCGGAACTATATACTTTTGATGAAAAGTTTGTTAAAGGAGCTAATGGATTAACGCAGTGTAAGGTGACAAAACCTGCAAATTTACATGGTAATTATTAATAATCCAGTGTGTTCTGTGTTCGACATCTATTAATTCACTTAATTTTGTTGAAATTTGGACTGAAAATATTGATTTAATCTAAGCAAATTCTGACAACTTAAGCCAGGGATCTTCCCGTTAATTTGTTAGCAATTAGTCAACTTTTAACTAATTCCCCCTTCTTACATCAATTAATGGAGATAATCATCATGAAATTAAATCGCTTTAGTTAACCAATCATAACGAAGAGAAAATGAAAATTACCGCAGAAGAAAAAAGACTCGAAGAAACCCGCAATCATCAGGCGCACTGGAAAAAATGGGGTCCTTATCTGAGCGATCGCGCTTGGGGAACGGTACGAGAAGATTATAGCCCTAATGGAACGGCTTGGAATTATTTTTCTCACGACCAGGCTCGTTCTCGCACATACCGTTGGGGAGAAGACGGTATTGCTGGAATATCTGACAATCATCAAAGATTGTGTTTGGCGATCGCTTTTTGGAACGGACGAGATCCTATTCTTAAAGAACGCTTTTTTGGTTTAACGGGCAATGAGGGTAACCACGGGGAGGATGTCAAGGAATACTATTTTTACCTCGACAATACCCCGACTCATTCCTATATGAAAATGCTCTACAAATATCCTCAAGCAGAATTTCCTTATGCTCGATTAGTCGAGGAAAATAAACGGCGCACTCGCCGAGAATTAGAATTTGAACTTTTGGATACGGGGGTTTTTGATGACAATCGTTACTTTGATATCTTAGTCGAATATGCTAAAGCCTCTCCCAATGATATCTTAGTTAAAATTAGCATCAGCAATCGTGATTCCGAACGGGCTATGCTGCACCTCTTGCCTACTCTTTGGTTTCGCAATACTTGGTCGTGGGGATACGATAGGGACAAACCTAGCCTGAAAGTAAAAGAGGGAAAAATCGAGGCAATTGAAGCCAGTCATTCTATCCTCGGACAATACTTTCTCTATTGCACCCCTTGCCAAAATATTGCTCCTTCTTTTCTGTTTACTGAAAACGAGACTAACAATCAACGCCTATTTGGGACTGAAAATTCTTCTCCTTATGTCAAAGATGGCATCAATAATTATGTAGTCAATGGACAATTAGATGCCATCAATCCCGAACGAATCGGGACAAAAGCCTCTGCTCATTACGTTCTCGATATTGATGCAAAGGTCACTCAGACTATCCAATTGCGCCTTTGTAAAAAAGATTTAGCAAAACCTTTTGGAGAAGAATTTGAGTTGGTTTTTCGTCAACGTGCTTCAGAAGCAGATGAATTTTATCAGCGGATTGCGCCCTCTAATTTATCTCAAGATGAGTGCAACGTTCAGCGTCAAGCTTTTGCAGGAATGCTTTGGAGTAAGCAATACTATCATTACATCCTCGAAGATTGGCTCAAAGGAGATCCGGCAACTCTTAAACCTCCCCAAGAACGCAAGTATGGTAGAAATCATCAATGGGTTCACCTGCACACCGATGATATCTTATCCATGCCGGATAAATGGGAATATCCCTGGTTTGCAGCGTGGGACTTAGCCTTTCATGCGATTCCCCTGGCAACAATCGACCCAGACTTTGCCAAACGCCAACTGGATTTAATGACGCGGGAATGGTACATGCACCCCAACGGTCAAATTCCCGCTTATGAATGGGCATTTGGAGATGTCAATCCTCCCGTTCATGCTTGGGCAACTTGGCGCGTTTACAAGATAGAACAGGAGATATACGGCAGGCGCGATCGCCAATTTTTAGAACGGGTCTTCCAAAAGCTGCTGCTGAACTTTACTTGGTGGGTCAATCGCAAGGATACGGAAGGGAAAAACATCTTTGAAGGGGGCTTTTTGGGCTTAGATAATATCGGCGTATTCGATCGCAGTGCGCCTCTACCCACTGGGGGACACCTCGAACAAGCAGATGGCACTAGTTGGATGGGAATGTACTGCCTGAACCTATTGCAAATTGCCCTAGAATTAGCGCAAGAAAATCCCGTATACGAAGATATTGCCACCAAGTTCTTTGAACATTTTCTCTACATTGCCGATGCCATGAATCATATTGGTGGGGATGGAACGCAACTATGGGATGCAGAAGATGGCTTTTTCTACGACGTGTTGAATTTACCTAATGGCGAACATATTCGGTTAAAAGTGCGATCGATGGTGGGGTTGATTCCCTTATTTGCCATTACTCCTCTCGAACCTGCCGTGTTGGACAAGCTGCCCAATTTTAAAAAACGGTTAGAATGGTTTATCCGCCATCGTCCTGACTTGAAACGCAACGTCGCCTGCATGGAAACTAGAGGAGTTGGGGCGAGGAGACTTTTAGCTTTGTGCTACGTGACACCCAATCACTTTAATTGGGAAGATAAGTTCCGTCGCATCCTCGCTAAATTACTGGATGAAAACGAGTTCTTAAGTGACTACGGCATCCGCGCCTTGTCTAAATACCATGCTGTCCATCCCTACATTTGCGAAGTCAATGGTTATCAATACCGTGTCGATTACGAACCGGCTGAATCTAGTACTGGACTATTTGGCGGTAATTCTAACTGGCGGGGACCAATTTGGATGCCTGTAAATTATCTGTCGATCGAATCTTTACTCCAATTTTATTTTTATTTGGGAGATGATTTCAAAGTAGAGTGTCCGACCAATTCGGGGAAATGGCTGACTCTCAGAGAGGTTGCAAACGAACTATCTCAAAGGTTAATTCGAATTTTTCTGCCAGATACTTCTGGTCATCGCCCTGTTTACGGAAATAGTGGCAAATTCCAAACCGATCCTCACTGGCGCGATCTAATTTTATTTTATGAATACTTCCACGGAGATAACGGTGCAGGAATCGGTGCTTCTCATCAAACGGGTTGGACGGGATTAGTGGCTAATCTAATTAATAATTTGTCCGAAGATAAACAAGTTGTCTATCAGCAACAATTAGATGGATAATAGCTTATCTTATCTGCCTTTACCCAATAGCATCACGCGGATTGTTTTGAGGGCGATCGCTGCATCTAAAAGTAAAGAATAGTTTTTAATGTAATATAGATCGTAAGCTACTTTTTGATAAGCATCTTCGATAGAGGCACCGTATGGGTAGGACACTTGCGCCCAACCAGTAATTCCTGGTTTAACCAGATAGCGAACATCATAATAAGGAATTTCTCTTCTTAAGTGACCATCAAATTCTGGACGTTCGGGACGGGGACCGACTAAACTCATTTCTCCTTTTAAAACATTCCAGAGTTGGGGTAACTCATCCATTCTAGTCAGGCGCAACACGCGTCCTACTCTAGTAACTCTAGGGTCTTTGTCCTTTGCCCATTGTATGCCCTGTTGTTCTGCATTTCGATCCATAGAGCGAAACTTATAAACCCGAAACTTTTTGCCATGGAGTCCCGTTCTAATCTGACTGTAGAAAATTGGACCGGGACTATCTAGTTTGATGGCTATTGCTGCCAATAGGGCAATCGGTAGAGTAACGATTAACAAACATCCGGCAACGACAAGATCGATTAGTTGTTTTAATCTAGCGTTAAGGCGATCGTGCAACAGACTAAATCCTGAAGTAAAAGCAAACCAGTCATCTTTAATACATAAAGGTGGTATTTTTTGCCAAAATTTTTCGTAAAATTCTGCCCAATTGTAAACGTACACTCCCCGCAAACGCATTTTCATTAACTCTCTGACTAATTCATCTGAAAGTTGTTTGACAGTATCATTAATCAAAACCCCCGACCAAGATTGCTCGCTCCATATAGCAAAGTTTTCCATTTTATCTACTAAAAAACATTTATTCTCTTCAACCGAGAAGTTTACTTGGGTTTGATTTTCCGCGAGAAAGACAAATTCTGTTTTGGGGGAAATGACCTGATATTCTAGTCCAAAGCCGATCGCTTTTTCTCCCGTACCGATAACCAAAAAGCGACTTTGTTCTTCTTTCCGCTTAATCCACTTTTCAGTTGCCAGTCGCCAGGCGAGCGCCCAGAGGGTAAATAAAACAACACTAATTAACAGAATTCCCCTACCGACGAGAGGTTCGCTTCCCCACAAGCCAGATAGATATATATGCTCTAGACCCATGAGAAAAGCTAGATGCAAACAAACGATCGCTCCGATAATATCGCTTGTTAGAAGTAGCCACGTTATCGTAGAACCAGAAGTCAAACTATTCATTCTGAATTTGAGGCAAACGAGTAGCTTTTATCGAGCGAGCCAACTTAGAAGTGTTGCTAATTCAACGGTTTTTTCTTAAATCATATTTCATTCTACATTTTCTAAGTAGATTTGCTAACAAAACTTTCCTACTAATTGTTAAAGAAATCTTACTGCCCGAAGTACCGACCCTTGAAAATTATACAATTGGACAAGAAACGATTGTCTAAAACAAGTAGCTAACGCCTTAAAAAATTGCCTCAAACGTCCGGCAGATTTAGTTTGCCGCTATGGAGGAGAAGAGTTTGCTATCATTTTACCCAATACTAATCTAGAAGGAGCTATTCGAGTAGCTCAGTTAATTCAGTCGTCAGTCAAAAATCTCAAGCTTATTCACTGTCAGTCTCCGATAAACGAAAATGTTACTGTAAGTTTAGGCATAAGCAGCCAAAGTCCTAACTCAGAATTATCAGTTAATATGCTCATTAATGCTACAGATATGGCTCTATTTGACATACTCCCTCCAGTAAGCTCCTATCGTCGCGATACTGGGGGATTCTAATACCTCACGATACTAGTTTTCTGCTTCGTCCCCCACCAACTAGAACATCGTGACCGATGCTCCCCGTCGCTCTGAGTCCACAGACATTTTCTACCACGCTATGCCCTAGCGCAGTTATACCTCTATTTCTGACTTCCTGGGCTGCTGCAACATCTCTGTTAGTGGTATATCCGCATTCATTGCAATGGTGAACTCGGATATCTAAAGTCTTCTTTTCTGTATGTGCGCCACAGTTGGGACAAGTTTGAGATGTCCCATCTTTATTAACCTTGGCAAAATACACATCCCGACGAAAACAAACCCACTCTAAAATATTCACGAACTGTCCAAAACCAGCATCGGCACTATGCTTTGAGAGCATACATCTTTGCCATGAGACAAAGTTAATGTCTTCAATAAATATCATGCCAGCACCATCACACAAATGATGGCTTAGTTTAAAATGCCAGTCTTTTCGAGTGTCGGATATACGCTGATGTAGCCTAGCTATTTTTTGGTTTAACTTATGTCGATTGTTTGACCCCTTTTGCTTATTCTTTAGTCTACGTTGCAGCAATTTAAGCTTGCGCTGTAGAGTTTTCAGAAATCGAGGTCGCTTAATTTCTTCGCCATCACTAGTTGCCGCAAATTTGTCATATCCTAGCTCCAAACCTCTAGGATGACCGTGAGGTATGGGACTAGGAACATCAACATCTAACTGTAGTGACAGCAACACGAAGTAACCAGATGCTTTCCTGACAATTCTTGCTTGTTTAGGAACAAAGCCATCGGGGATTGGGCGAGATATTCTCCACTTAACTTCTTTTAAGCCAGGTAATTTAATCGATTTATCTGATATTGGGTTTTTATTTAACTGAGGGAACACAAATGACCCCATTCGATATTTATTCTTAAATCGAGGAGAGCCAAAGCCTCTAGCTTTCATATCGTCCCAAGCTCTGTCTAAAGTTCTTAATGTTTGTTGTAAAACTTGAGCATTAGCAGACTTAAGAAAGTCATTGTGTTTCTTAGCTTCAGTTAATAACTTGGCTTGTTGATGATAATTGGGGAATGGCTCATCAACCGACATGATGTACTCTTTGTCAATTGAGCAAGCGTTTACAGGTGACTTACGAGACTTGCACCAGTCTTTTCGATGAGCCAGAGCAAAGTTCCAAACAAAGCGACATACATCAAGGGTGTTCTCAATGTACACTATTTGCTCCTCAGTTGGTTCTAGTTTGAATTCGTAAGTCAATGTAAGCATGGTTAGATTTTAGCCTACATAAGCTAAAGGTCTGTGTAGAAAATGCCAAAAGGTTAAAATATGTTTTGTTTACTGGTCGGAATTCATGAGGGGCTGTGTGCTGAATTTACTTCAGCACTTTAAAAGCCCCGTCTCGCCGTTAAGCTTCTTCGTCGCTTTAACGGGAGTCCTCTTCCGACTCCTCAGATAGCCTGGTAGCTACCGAAAAACTTCAAGTACGTTCTATGACCCGTAAAGCTAAGGGTAAAGGCAAGCGAACGGGCGGCACAAGCCCCGGAATTCGATTCCGGGGACGCGCCCTCCAAAAAGCTGGTTTAAACCGTTCTTTGTTGGATGTCGGGATAAGTACTATAACTTCCCTGATTAAGTACAAATTAGAGGAAGCAGGTGGTATTTTTGTAGATGTACCTCTCAAGATAGCCCCTTCCCAAACTTGCCCTCATTGTGGGTCTAAACGTAAAAAAGATTTGAGTGAGCGTATACATACCTGCGATTGTGGTATCGCACCTCTCGACCGGGATGTGGCAGCAGCAATCGTGATGTTGGATTACGCCAAGGGAGTTTGGAACGAGCTTCCTAATAATCGTGGAGCTTGTGTCCCTACTTCTAAACCCACAAACTGTGGAGGATGGAAGCAAACACAAGAGATGAGACGACAGAAACTCTCGGCTCTACGTAGCGATAGCAAAGTAGCCGAGTAGTAGTTCATAAGTGTAGTTTAAATAATTAAGCGATCGCTATTCTTATAGATACTTTTTCAACAATAATCCTAGTTTGTCTTTAGTCGTCGCAGGCACTTTATCTAAAGGAGTAAGCAGGGCATATTTTAAAGCAGAATGGGCTGCCGATTCGGGTGGATTTTGTCCCAGTCTTTTCACTGTTTCTCGAATTACTTTTTGGGCATTGACTGCATTGTGCTGAAGATTGGCTATGACCATTTCCACGGTCACGCTATCGTGGTCGGGATGCCAACAATCATAGTCCGTTACCAGTGCCAGAGTAGCATAGGCAATTTCTGCTTCTCTAGCTAATTTCGCTTCCGGCAAGTTAGTCATGCCAATTACCGTTGCGTCCCAACTACGATAGAGATGAGATTCTGCTTTGGTGGAGAAAGCTGGTCCCTCCATACAAACATAAGTACCGCCACGATGCAGATTGACTGCTGATAATTTCAAAGAAGCCACCACATCAGCAAGGATTGTAGCCAAATTAGGACAGACTGGGTCACCAAATGTAACGTGAGCAACCAATCCTTCTCCAAAAAAAGTAGATATTCGATTTTTGGTACGGTCGATAAATTGATCCGGTATCACCATATCTAGGGGTTTTACTTCTTCTTTGAGAGAACCGACTGCCGAGGCGGAGATAATGTATTCTACCCCTAGCTGTTTCATGGCGTAGATATTGGCACGAAAAGGCAACTCTGAGGGCAACAGATGGTGATTGCGTCCGTGGCGGGCTAAAAAAGCAACGGTTATCCCTTCTAAATTTCCCACAATCAAAGCATCAGAAGGAGAACCAAAAGGGGTCTCTACCTTTACTTCCTCTATATTTTTGAGAGCATCCATTTTATATAAACCACTGCCGCCAATGATGCCAATTTTCGCCTCTGTCATGGATTAACCGCTCCTTTCTTTGAAGTGCCCAGATTATTTTAACGGGAAATTGCTTGAACAGTTCAAAGTAAGGATAAACAGCCGTTTGCCCGTACACCGAGTCAATGGATAATTAATAATTATCAATTATCAATTATTGACTGTTCCTCGTTCCTTATGACATTTCCTCCGTTACTATTACTAGGGGCATTACTTCATCTTCAGGAACAAAGGATATACTTTCTTTGATTTTGTCGCGAATTAAATCGGCAAGAATTTTGGCGATCGCGTGAATTTCAGTACGAGAATCGTATTGATAAACTACTTCATAAATCCGCTGTTTTTTTTCCAGACGGGGTTTATCGGGATGGTAGACTTTTCTTTGCTTCTTTTTGACGGATACGGCTGGGTTTTTATTATCTCCCCAAAAAGCTCTGTAGATATGTTTGTCTGGATTTTGGTAAAATTTTAAGCCAGGCAAAGAAGGAATGTACAGATAATATAATCGATCTTCTTCTTTTTTGACTTGAAAATAGCCCCAGTCTTTTTCTTGTTTATCAAACAATTTGGCGATCGCCAGAGACAGGGAAGGAAACCGATCTACAAAATTTGTTGAACTGCGTATAGATACCATTGGCTGGTTCTGAATGAATTAGGTAGTAAACTATTCTTTGATAGTAATAAATAAGAAAAAGCAGAGGAAGACAAGAGAAAAGAGGGAGAGAATTTAAGTTCCCCTTGTCCCTCTATCTGCGGGTCTCCCCGTCTATCTCGATCGTGCATTTTTGATTTAGAGAGTATCAAGTTCCTTCGCGCAACTTATCTAAGACGCTGAGGTCTTCCATAGTGGAAATATCTCCTACTAAATCTTGACCTGCAGCTAAATTACGCAAGAAACGGCGGATAATCTTGCCGGAACGAGTTTTGGGCAGTGCATCGGCAAAACGAATTTCCCCCGGACGAGCGATCGTGCCTATTTCTTTAACTACGTGTTGTTTTAGTTCTTCTTTTAGTTTTTCGCTGGGTTGGTAACTACCTTCTAAAGTAACGAAAGCAAAAATGTCTTCTCCTTTTACTTCGTCAGGACGGCTGACTACTGCTGCTTCGGCTACGGCGGGATGAGACACCAAAGCAGACTCTACTTCCATCGTACCGATCCGGTGTCCGGCAATATTCATCACGTCATCGACGCGACCCATAATCCAGAAATAGCCATCGCTATCTTTTCTAGCACCATCACCAGCAAAATAAAAGTATTGCCCGTCTTTGGGTGGGATATGTTCCCAATAGGTGCGGCGGAAGCGATCGTCATCTCCATACACTGTCCGCATCATACTGGGCCAGGGATATTTAATCGCCAAGTAACCACCTCGATTGGTAGGAACAGAATTGCCTTCTAGATCGACAATATCGGCAATAATGCCGGGGAAAGGAAGAGTAGCCGAACCGGGTTTAGTGGGAATTGCCCCAGGCAGAGGTGTAATCATAAATCCTCCGGTTTCCGTTTGCCACCAAGTATCGACAATCGGGCAACGTCCGCCACCGATAATTTTGTGATACCACATCCAGGCTTCGGGGTTAATTGGTTCGCCTACGGTTCCTAAAATGCGCAGAGAAGATAAATTACGAGCTTTGGGATGGTGTTCTCCCATTTTGATAAAAGCACGAATGGCAGTGGGAGCAGTATAGAAAATAGTCACGCCGTATTTTTCGACTACATCCCAGAAACAGCCAGGGTTAGAAGGACGAGGCGCACCTTCATACATCAAGCTAGTGGCACCATTGGAAAGAGGACCATAAACAATGTAGCTGTGTCCGGTGATCCAACCTACATCAGCCGTACACCAATAAACGTCGGTATCTTTGAGGTCGAAAGCCCATTTGCAGGTTACGTGGGTGTAGAGATTATATCCTCCAGTAGTGTGAACTACTCCCTTCGGTTTGCCAGTAGTACCGCTGGTGTAGAGAATAAACAGCATGTCTTCGCTGTTCATTGGTTCGGCGGGACAATCTGCCGATGCCCCTGCTTGTAGATCGTGCCACCAATGGTCTCTTCCCGGTTCCATGTGGATTTTTTGTTTGGTACGTTCTACGACCAAGATGTTTTCGACGCTGGGAACGCCGTTATGGGCTATAGCTTCATCTACCGAATCTTTGAGGGGAACGATTTGATCTTTGCGCCAACCTCCATCGGCAGTGACGACTAATTTGGCCTGGGCATCCAACAGGCGGGCTTTGAGGGCTTCGGAACTAAAACCCCCAAAAACTACGCTATGGGGCGCGCCAATACGGGCACAGGCAAGCATGGCGATCGCTGCTTCTGGAATCATGGGCATGTAGATTCCGACGCGATCGCCTTTTTTAACTCCCAACTGCTTCATGACATTTGCCATCTGGCAGACTTCTCGATGCAATTGAGCATACGTTAGAGTGCGCGAATCTCCTGGTTCTCCTTCCCAAATAATGGCTGCTTTGTTTTTGCGCCAAGTGGTCAGGTGGCGATCCAAACAATTGTAGGAAATATTGATCTTTCCGTTGACAAACCATTTGGCAAAGGGTGGTTGCCAATCTAAGACTCTATCCCATTTTTGGAACCAATGTAATTCTTTTTCTGCTAATTGAGCCCAAAATTCTTCCGGATCGGCGGCAGCTCGATCGTAGAGTTCTTGATATTGCTCTAGACTTTTGATATGAGCATTTTGAGCAAATTCAGCAGGGGGAGAAAATAAGCGTTTTTCTTGCAGAATGGATTCTATAGTTTCTCGTGACATATTTAACTTAACTGTAACTGGTACCCACAACTATTCTGAACGCTGATTCTCCCAGAGAATTTTTAGTTTCGTAAAGCTAACAAGGATTATTTAAAATTACTTATTGTTCTCGACCGATCGCTTCTGTTTAAGTAAGTGGGTGTAAATAAATATAAACTATTTAATTTGACCGATTTACTTAGGTAGAGATATTTTCATAGGAAAAATTGTTTTGTCTGAAGTTTTTACTTTTGCCAAACGAACTCGGATTTATTGGTTTCTGGAATAGTTTCGCGATCTGGTTTAAGAACCTCTGTGTATTGCAAGGCAATAATTTCTGGAGTAAAATGAGCTTCAAGGTAATCGCGACCAGCTTGTCCAATGGCGACTGCTTGGGCAGGATTTAACGCCAGAGAACGAATAAATGTTGCTAGTCCCTGACTGTCATTATGCTCGAAGCAAGCACCACAACCAGCTTCAGTTATAATTTCACGCAAGTAAGATTGCGGTTCGCAGATAGCGGCGATCGCTCTTCCTGCTGCCATAATGCCGTAAAGTTTACTGGGTGCAACTATTCCTTCCATTCCAGGAGCAATGCTAACAAAAGCTAAGTCGCAAGCAGTGAGAGAATAAGGTAGATTTTCTCTATCTTGGTAGGGTAAAAAACAACAGTTAGTCAAACCTAAATTGATTATTTTTTTACTGCAGATTTCTTGTTTTGCTCCTGCGCCGATAAACACAAACTGAATCGGTTCATCTTTTAGAAGATTAATTGCTCCAACAATTGTATCCAAGTCGTGACAGCGACCTAAATTACCCGAATACAAAACAGTAAATTTTTTGGAAATACCGTATTGATTTGCAAACCAATTTTTTTGCTTGGGAAGAGGTTTAATCCAATTGGCATTTGCCCAATTATGAATTACAGAAATTTTACTATCAATTTGTGGATGTTTAGCTATAATTCGCTCTTTCATAGTCGAACTTAATACAACAATTCCTTGAGCTTTTTGCCATACTAAACCGTTTACTTTATCCCATAGTTTAGCGATTGGATGTTCCGGCGCAATCACTCCCAGTTCGGTAGCGGCATCGGGATAGAGATCGTAAACCAAACAAACATAAGGTATGCCAAAACATAAATTAGTTAAATAGCCCACAATGGAGAGAAATGGTGGTGCAGTTGTCAACATTAAAACATCGCTTTCTTGCCAATGTTTAAGCAAATGTAAACCAGCACGAAGACAAAAAAATACTCCATTAACTGCTTTTCCGCAAATTCGCTTAGACCATAGTCGGGAAGTACGAGAACGCTTAACTTTTAAATGATTAATTTGTTCTAAACGAGGAGCTTGAGCTTTTGTAAAAGCATAGCCTGGTTGACCAGTAAAAATATTAACTTTGATATTGTGTTTACCTAGCTGATCTGCCAGTTCTTGAATTAACTGTCCGGTAGCTGCATAATCCGGTGGATAAAATTGAGTAATTATTTTGACCCGAAAACTATTTTGTCGATTGATAGTTTTTTGTAAAGTATTTTTTAAGAAAATACTCTTAACTTTACTTATCCAGGATTGTGATAGTTTTAACACTTCTCAGTACTTAGTATTTTAACTAGAAATTTTAGGATTTACTTCAAATCTATTATTTCCTAAAAAAAAAAAATAGTTCTCAGTAATTATCCCGAAGTTTGTCTAGATTTTAATTAATAGAAATCTGCTTATCAAAGTAATCATTTACCTTGAAAATACCTAGATAAAATTACTTAATTATTTTAAAAACAAATTTAAAACAGAGATAGATAATTATTTGTTTTTGCCTGCAGGCGGAGCTTTTAAGAAAAATAATTTCTTACAGTAGTTTACAGATTAATAAACCACATTATTTCTAATTCATCTAATTTGTTTTTTAAAACATTATTTTGATAGGGGCTTTTACGCTCTTTTAAGCAGGTATATTTATTCGGGGTTAAGTCTTTACTGTAGTAGCGAACTTTAACAGTTTTTAACAATTGGCTAACTATTTGTATGTATTAGATGAATTTTTTATCCAAGGAATGACGTAAGTAAAATCCCTAAGTAATAATAATTTGTATAAAAAAATAAGCTCTTAATCCGCAGTTAAGAGCATTAAATACTTTCAGTTTTTCAGTTAAATCTTAAGCAAATTATAACATGAGCTTTAAAAAACTTGCCATGGGCATTACCACGGGTATTGCTCCGATCGCTACTTCTATATCTATAGAAGCTACTCCTATTAAGTCAATCACCACAAATCTTGTTGACAAAAAAGAATGCTCTGCTTTAACTCCGACCAAAGTAGAAGCTAGAATAATTAGGAGAGAAAACAATAAAACTACTTACGACCCAGTCACAACTTTTAAATTTCAAGAAGCTATTAAGCTTGAATTTATAGGTCAAAGAGTAATAGCCAAGTTTGCACCTCAAAATAGTTTGGGAGAAAAAATAAAACTGGATGAGCTTGCCTCTGCTTTAGGTTACGAGCATTTCAACTGGGTAAACTATGTTAAACAAGACCCTCACGGTATGCGCGATCGCTCTGGTAAACTTCTGTCTATACCTTACAACGATCCTCCCAAGGGGGGATATTTGTACGAAGCCGCCGACGAGTTGCCTTTCTACTGGGATATGGTAGAGTGCGAAGGCTGTCGTTTCAGACACAACTATCAACATCCAAAAGTTTCTAACGATTTTCACCTAGTTTTTGAGGATGTACCTTCAGACTATAGACTCAAATCGGGGGAGTCAATCGAGTTCGTTACTCATCTGGTAGGAGTCAAATCATTAAATTTTCAAACTAATAAAGCCGAGTGGGACGTTCTGTATACTTTCCGATGGAAATTAACTAACCCCGTTCCGAGTACCGTTCCGAGTAAAGGGATTGTCTCTTTAGTAGACAAAGATATACAGACTGCCAGCTTATCACCCTTGCTGTTAGCACAAATGCAAGCTGATGGCAAGCTTACTACCCAAGCGATCGCTATGGCAGAATGTCAGTTATCAATGACCGTTAATTGAGAACTGTTGTACGGGCAAACAGCCGGAAAGCCCCTACTGGTCACTGCTCCCCGTTTCCTGGTTTTGCCCTTGTTGGGAAGATATTTGCTCTAATTGCTCTAGAGTAATACAATCATCTATTTGACCGCCGATACCAACAATAAAATCATCAAAGTCAACGTCTTGAAACTCTTCTTGGACTAATTCAGAACCAGTATCATCCCAGCGGATGAGGACACCACCGTTGATTAAGTCATCGGATTTGTCATCTGTCTCTACAAGGACGTTTCTACGGGTGACTAACCTCAGATCTGCATGATCGGGAGGCTCGTTATTAAATAACGCTTGTCGATGACCGTAAGAATTATACAAATTGGTGGAGTAAACTGTGCCTGCAGGTTTGCCATTGAAGGTAGATTCTAAGTAGAAAGCATAGCGTCTTCCTGCTTTAAAAAGAAACTCAGCCAGTGGTTCGGGAACTGCATCACCGGGAGTTCCCTTGAAGTCATCAAGGTCGTTGATTTTGACATTATCTTCATAACTGGAGCGACGATAAATCGTATCGGCGGTGTCAGAAGGTTTTACTTCCCAGAGCAATGGGGTTTTTTCACACGTGTCTAAGGAATCTGTCGTACATGAATCTAGGTCAACGACACCAAAGGTTGATTGATAAGCTCCGTGAGATACGATAAATTCAAATTCAACGATCGTATCTTGCTTGAACTGAATACCCTCATTACCAAATAATTCAACTGCTCGTGCGGGTAGACCCAAAAGGGTAAGCAATCCTACTGCACTAATAGAACTAGTCAGACAAAGTTTGTTCAATAACTTCGCTGCCAAAAGTGCTGACTGGAAATTCCTTTTCTGCTTGCTTGGCTTCATCATCTTCTCCCAATTACCAACTGCCATCGTTAGGTTGTGTTTTCTTTTGTTCGTCAATAAGCTGTTGTGCTTCCTTCAACAAACTCTCCAGTTCTCTTTCGGCTTCCCTTGGATCGATACATTCGTTATCTTCTGCACTCCTACGTCTGACAATGCGTACGGGTCCTTCTTCGGCTGCCTTTTTTGCTGCTTCTATAGCTGCTATTCGCTCGAGCAATTGTTGGATGCTTTTTGAGAGTTTATCTGCAGAATCCATAGTTGCCCGCCGAGTCGGATTGTTGGCACGACCACGACCGGGATTAAAGATAGGTGAGTTAAATATGTTCGTGCCTCCGGTATCGTGGTTGTATCTAGGTCTCGCGCTAACGGAAGAGGAAGTTATTATTCCACTGGCGATCGCGATACTAACTACCGCTAGGCTCCATTTTCTGTTATTCATCATTAAGTCTCTCTACTTGCCAAACTTAAAACGAGAAGCCGACTCCGGCACCGAGTATAAAGCGCGCCCCATCACCGGCACCAGCAATATCCCGTATTGCCGGAGTAAAGTTAATCGGAATGTTTTTGAAAGGAGCGATCGATAAACCTATGGCTAAATCTTGTCCCGTCCATTCGGTAATAAAGCTAAGGGGTTGGGCTACCCGTACCGCCATACCACCAAAAACAGCAACTCCGTCTCCATCTTCTAAAAATTGTCCGCTGCCCAAACCAGCAGAGACAGCAACGCGACTAAAAGGCGAGTTGATATTTTCTCTGGTGCGGAAAATCTTGGTAAAAGCACCGTAAACCGAGTCTTCAAAATCGTTGTCACTGCCGATATTAAGTAAGCCATTCCAGCCAAAAGCTAAAGCTAAACCTTCTTGCAACTGACGATGTACCTTGAAATTAAATCCACCACTGCCCCAGTCCCGATCTCTACCAAAGGCAGACATAGCATAGCCTAGTTCTACGCCAACAGCTTGGCGCGAATCCCCTAAACCAAGTCCGAATCCCATACCGAAATCGACATCGCTTTGGTTGAAGCGTAAGGCTGATTGAAAGCTAGGGCTGAAAAAGAAAGTATTGCCATCTGCGCCAAAACCATAGGGATTAACAATAGTTACACCCGGTGAGCTTCCTCTATTGCCAATATCGGGTTGTTCTTCTTTGATTTTTTCTAATTCAGAGAGCGTTTCCTCAATTTTTGGCTGCTCTGAGGTTGGTTGAGACTGAGCCAGTTGTTGATTAGCTTGAATACAGCTTTTGGACAAAGAAGCAGCGTTGGCAGTTTGTTGATATTGCTCGATTAAATCTGACTTATGTTCGATTAAAGCGTTTTGGTTGATAGCAACTACTGGCTTTTGCATCGACACGGAAATTTGCGATTTGCTGCCGGAAGAAGAGAATGCTTGTAGAGAAGGTTCGCTCCAAGCTTGTGTGGCAGATTCTGTAGCCGTTAGAGTTGCTTCGCTCTCGGATAATTGAAGAGTCTGGTCGTAAGGAGTTGTCCCTGGAGGTTTTCTCCAGGACTTGTGAACCCCTTGGGGCTCGTACGCCCCGTCAGCAGAATTTGCCCAAGCAGTCAATCCTGGGATCGACACGAAGGTCAAGGTACAGCAGGCGGTAGTTAATAATCGCATAACAATAAACGCATAATTTGAGCGCGATAGAATTTTGTTTTGGAAGAAGTTGCGTTCAATGCAAATTAAACTTTTTGTTTCGAGTCGGGAAGAGATTAACGATGAGATGAGTCTACAGCGTGAGAAGTAACTTAGATAAAAGATTCAAGGGCTAAATAGACGTTAGTTTTTCCTTTAACCCTTTCCCCTTGTCTTAACTCTTCGCCTTCGACCCAGAACAAAGCTTTTCCCTGCATTATCTATATTCAATATTTGTGATTTTTGTCATTTACAAAAAGTCTCGTATTTGCAAACAGAGATAATACTTTGCTGTTATACTCTGAATTATTTTTAGCCTCAACTGTTAACGAAGAAAATGGTTATATTTACGGATTATTTTGGTTATATTTACTGAATAAATAACTTAATAAACAGAAATACTTACCAATTTTTTCCTAGGCAAAAAATGTAAACTTAAAATAAGTTTATGTATTAATACTAATTGTTATTTAATAAATTTATTTTATCTAGGGATTGTCATTTATTGTTTGTCCTTTAAAAGCTATTAGCTGTTGGCTATTAGCTTTTAGCTAAGAGCTATTCTAATGACTAATGACTAATGACTAATGACGAAGGACGCTTGCATAGGGCGCGCTAAGAAAAGGGAATGAGCTTAAGTGCTTTGAAAAAGCTATATGTGTTTTTAAATACAAGATCGTTTAGTACTTTTTCTCTCTTGCGAAAGAAGTAATTTTAAAACAAAAGTTATTAAATATGATTATTAACACTTGCTCCAATTGGCAAACTAGGAGAATTCTAAGACATTCAAGAGGCGAGATAAACAATGCTTTTTCTCTTATACACTCTTAGAATTCTCTTTTTTTTTAACGCTCAATATATCACTTGTCGAATCTCAGTCTGATGAAGTAAAAGAGTAGTCTCATAGCCTATTCTACCCATTTCTGGCTCCGTATCTAATTCCATTTTGACTAGATATACCCAAGTCCCCGAATCCAAAAAGCAGTCTTCGATCTTTCCAGAACCTCCAATAAAAGTTACTTGTTGGTCTTTATGAAATTTAGGAGCTGTAACTAAAGAAATCATTGCAACTATCTCCTGTAAAATTATTGAATTAGTTTTTAAATACAAAAACAGTTAGCTAGTAGCGGTTTCTAAAATTTGATACGCTTGAGCTGTAGGAATCAAAGTCCAACCTGCTTTTCTTAAATGTTGATAGGTTGCCCAACCCTTTGTTCCTCCAGGAATAAGATAGTCTGCGACTGCATATTGAGGATATGCTTTATAAGGTTTCCATGGTTGATGAGATTCTAGGCGCAGATGGAGAATTTTTTCTCCCTCAGTTCCATAATTTGAAAGCCAACACATTTGTCCAGACATAAATATCTCCTTTGAATATGTAAACAATCAGTCAAACAATTTTTGTGGAATTGTTTATGGTTATTTTGATAAAGTGGATAATTATGTTCTAGCAAATAGATTGATTTTTATATCTCTATCAATGGTTAGTTTTAGCAGAAATCGCCATTGCAAAGAGCAAGTAAAAAAAATGACATTCTTGTTTAAAAGGGGAACGGCTTATACTTTTATTTCTGTTTAAATTTTAGAATTGATTGAGTTCTAAGTTAGTTATAATATTGCTTTGACCACTTTTAAGAATAGATTCGCACAAAAATCTATCGATAGATAGAAACATATAGCAATCCTAAATTATTTATAGAAACTTCTAACATTAATCAAGAGTCAGAAGTAAAAAAGCTACCAAAACCTAAGATCGAGTCCGCTTGAATAGTTATTAAAAAGCTATTAGCTAAGAGCTTGCAAAAATAAGGGAGAACTTTATACGGACGTAGCATGCTACGTCCCTACTCTGAACTATTTTTTAAACTCTGTACCTCATCCAAATGAAAACTGCTATAACCCTTTTCTGTCACTCTCCGAAAATAAAGAGTAGTAAAAAGGCAATTTATCCATCAGGAAAGTAGAGAGAAAATTGATTCATTAAAGCAATTAGCCGATGAAAACCAAGCAATAAATAACGATTAGGAAAAATGTCTAACCAGAGAACAATTAACCAGAATAAAAGAAGAGGTTGAATAATTAAACGAAGGTTATTTAAAGTAGTCTTCCACCCACCTTGAGTAGACCCTTGTTGATGACGAGTGAAATTACTAACAATATTTTCTGATGGAGTATTGAACTTAGACGAAGTTTAAGATTCATTTAATGTAGAAAAGACATCTCCAAAATACAATTATAAATAAAATTAAAAAAGTAAATCAAGCATAAATTGGTCAAACAAGCCAAAATAAATGAGTAATTACACCTGGAAATATATAGAGCAACATCCCCAAGAAGTCA
>JADEWQ010000239.1 GCA_015207585.1 Pleurocapsales cyanobacterium LEGE 06147
TGCCATGACGCAAGAGCGCGAGCGCACTTTAATCTGTTTCCTTTTTTAGTTTAAAATGCCCTTGATGCTTCTATTTCTATATACTTGACAATTTGTACATTTTCTTAACTTGTCACCAATGGCTAATTGGTAACTGGTGACTGATGACTGGTGACTGGTCACTGATTACTGGTCACTGATTTCTACTTCTGACCAAAGACGTTCTAGTTGATATTGCCAGGCAGCAAGGAATTGTTCTCTTTCTTGAGGATCTTGGTCTAAACCACCGAGCATTCCTTCTTGATACATTCGCTCTAGAGTTTGTAAGGTAGTTTCTAAACTTTGTCCTTGGAGTTTAGCTGCCTGAATAATTTGACGAATACGCTGTTCGATTAGTTGATTAAAAAGTTCGGATAAGCCTTTTTCTGCCAGAGCAATTAATGAGGTGATCGCTTCTTGAAAATCTTCTTGAGTCAGACTAGCAAGACGGTGGTGAAAAACACCCCACACTACATTTTGTTCGAGAGCATAGCGGACTTCTCCGGTTGCGGCAAAATTAGCTTCGAGTAATTGGGGTAGCAAAGCTCGTGCTTCTATCGCTCTAGCAATTGGTACCAATATTCTCAGCCAAGAATGGTTCTCAGACAAAATTACCAACAAGCGTAGATTTGTCTTTTCTATCTCCCAAGTATCGGCAGTTTGATGTTTGATTGAATCACTACCAAATAGTTGATTCAAATTAGTAGTAATTTCTTCTACTTTCATTTTTGGGTTTATTAAGCTTTTATATTTATCTTGTCAGTTTATTAAAAATCATGTTTTGGAGAGTCTATCATCAGAAGGTTTTTCTGCCAATACTTTTCGGTTAAAGGAAAAAGGGGAAAGAAAAACTGCGCCGCTCCTAGCGGCGAACTTTAACGAAGTTTGAGTAGACCGCTTTTGTCACTCTCCGAGGATTAAAATGAAGAACTAGAAAAACAAAATTGCTAGAGAGTACAAAGTCGAAGAATTAGTAGATTTAGGGTTTGAGCTCGAACTGGTATTAGCCGATAGTTTATATGGAGAAAGTAGTTATTTGATCCAGACACTAGACAAGCACAAATTACCTTGGGTCTTGGCAATTAGGAATAATCACGGGGTTTGGATGCCTCATAATCAAAGAGTTAGGGCTAATAAGTGGTGTAAATTTGAAAGAACTTTCAGCAATCAAAATTCAGAACTTAGGTAGATCCGAGAAATTGTTTTTGGTCATCGATGCCGAAGAACATACTGGGAATTAACTACTGACCCCAAAACAATGCCAGTGAATTCTACATCCTTTGTCATGACTAATCTTACTGACAAAAGAAGCAAGATTAAGCAACGCCTCGGTAATCTTTATGGATTGAGAACATGGGTAGAATAGGGATTTCGACAATGCAAACAAGAGTTAGGTTGGACAGATTACCGTTTGACTCAGTTTGAACAAATTGAGAAGTGGTGGAAAATTATGTTCTCAGTTTACTGGATGATTAGCTCTCAAACAAAAGTATTTTACGCTCTCAATCAACCAGCAGCTTACTCTAATTCTCCTGATGAGCCAGATGAAACTGAGACATATTTGACTGCGCATCAACAGTGGTCTAACCAAGGTGGATGGAAGTCCACTTTAAATAACCTTCGTTTGGTTATTCAACCATTTCATTTACTTTACTATGGTTAATTGTTCCCTGGTTAGACATTTTTCCTAACCGTCAGTTACTGTTGGGTTTTCATCAACTAATTGCTCTGATGAATCAATTTTTATCATATTTTCCAAGTGGATAAGTTACGTTTCTACTATTTTTTATTTTCGGAGATTTACAGAAGCGTTCCACGAGCCGCGATCGCTCGTAATGAATAAAAGAAACAGAATCGGTCACAGAGGAGAAAACTCCCTAATATTAATGGTGGTCGCCTGACAGTTAAGACCGAACCCTCAAGGTGTGCG
>JADEWQ010000083.1 GCA_015207585.1 Pleurocapsales cyanobacterium LEGE 06147
CTGTACCTGAAAATCGCGATTTGGGGATAGTTAAATCCCCTCGCCCGAAACGAGCCAAACTACCTCTCGATTTATCTCCTTTTCCCTCTTGACAACTAGCTTTCACGCTTAACTTGTCACTAATAGGGCTGACCTTACCGCGAAAAAAGGAGCGAAATTCGCGAAAGATGCGCTCGCTTTGCTGCAGTATCCGCCAGAACCGATTAGCATAGTCTGCATCGTAGGCATTATGGGTTTCATCCCGCTCAAACGGAATTGGTTCTGTGACTTCGTTAGGCACGGTATTGATGACGATCGCTAGATCGAGGCTAGCTAGAGCGTCCATCACTGCTTGATAAAAGTTCGCCACCGAGCGCGGTTGCAGTTGAATTGTTTGCATTTGTCCTTCGCTAGTAGCAATTTGCAACTAATGGTCAATAAAGTCAAAGTCTATCTGAAAAATGCGGCTGTTATAAGGAATAGTCGAAGTAGTCAGTCCCCGTGCGGTCAAATACAGCGGTACGTGCCATGAGTGATCGATCCAAGGAGTTTGCACTAGCCGAATTTTACCGATAATCTGAGTCCACATATGCAGAGTGCTGTAGGTGTCTTGCCAGCTATCAAGTGCTAGGCTCGGCCAGTAATTAGACATAAGTTTTAGATGTAAGAATTAGCCAAAGAGCAAACGGAAAACCAACAAGATTATTTTAGAACGAAACCTCGAAACACAGCCCCTCATCTTGTGTCGCCCGTCACTTCCTACGAAGATCGCCCCATCGAACTCGTTCCTAAAAAATTCCTGCACCGTTACAGAGGGATGGCGATTTGTGAAAAGTCAGGATAGTGAAACCCCTACCAAAAAGTCGAACCAACCACACTGACTTCTACCAGAGAAAGAGCGCATAATGATAATGGGTCTGAACTGGTATTGACAGTTTAACCAAAGCTGACCCGCGCAGGTCGAGAGAGAGTCACCTCTCGTAAATCCAGGCTCAACAACAAATGTAACTGCGAACAACATCGTTCCATTTGCTCGTAAAGCAGCTACAGTTGCTGCGTAACAACCTCTAACAGGTTCGAGCATCTCTAGTTTGACTCCGTTAAAGACTAGAGATTTAACCCCAACGGATGCACTCAGTAACCATTTCTGGTTGGTGAAAGAGTAAAGACAATTGCCAGAGAATCCCACCGTCAGGGAGAAGCGACGGTTCCCGCCTTGAGGATAAGAAAGGCTAAACCTGTGAACGAGCGGTAAGTGAATAACTAAGCTGGACAGGAGTTCGACTCTCCTCAGATCCACTGCTATGTTAACCAAATATACTGAAAGTTATATTCACCCTGGTAGCGATCGCTTGCTGTCAGGGTTGTTTTAATGGTTCCGAGCGAGAATTCCCGTCTTCATTTATGGGACGGGATGAAAGCGAGGTCAGGGTCTAAGTTATTTACCTTGGCATTCAGAAATATATCTCCTAATTACTTCAGCCGATACATTACCCGCAGTCCCAACATAATAAGCTGAAGTCCACAAAGCATCCCTACCACAAATTTTCTTTAGTTTGGGGAATTTCTGTCGCAAGAACTTGGAGGTGTATCCTTTCAAAAGATTAGCTAAATTAGCTGGACTGTATCTAGGAGGTGCTGAAACAAATACAGGTATATGGTCTATGTCTGTTTCTAGTGCCAGAAGTTTTAGTTTATGCCTATCGCAACATTCGACTATTAGCCTCCCCATGGAGTCAGAAGCCAGAATCAAGGCAGATGCCACAACCAAAGAATGGCTCAATGGGAATACGGCAAGGATATCAGTTACTTGAAACACAAGTTCAAGATGGTCGGTATTTCTGTTCTAGTAGGTACAGAAAGAGGTACATCTAGCACTTGTCCTAAATGCGGACATAGACATAAACCTAGAGGTAGAAACTGGAATTGTCCAAAATGTAGCTATCAAGGTAAACATAGAGATATTACTGGCTCTCTGAATATGCATTTGCTAGCATTTGGTGAGAAAGCTAAATACCCTGAATGCATAAAGTATCTACGACCAGTCCAGACTGGAAGTAGTAGATGCGCCGACACGCGCCAAGGTAGTCTAATACGAGCTAGTGCCCCAAGCACCTCTTCGGAGGGGAATCAAATGATTCCAGCCCAAAGCATTAGTGTTGGTTAGAAGCCTGTCTGCCTTTAGGCGACAGGAGTGTCACTGGTTAAGAAAGCTCTGCGAACCAGCGAGCCCGCGAATGCGGGTGCTGCCGCATCGCACGTTCTAAATATTTATCAAAAAAACACGCTGTCTAGAATAAACAGCGCGTCAAAGAGGTAAGCAAGAGGAAAACTACTACAGGGGTAAATTAATCGGCAATCTGATTGGAGGAAGTACTAAAGCAGGACGAGGAGGAGTGGGTTGCGGTACAACCGCTCCAGGGAAAGGCATTCCAGGCCTGACTCCTGGAGGTAAAGTACCTGTTTGAGTGGAAACTCTACTTTGGGAGAAAGAGCCAGGTGAGGAAATAGCTGTAGATGAGGAAACTGAAGGTACTTGTTCTACGGGCAAGCGAACCGGAGAGGGCATACCACCAGGAGTACAGGGGAACAAACACAGATTGAAAGTATTGCCGTTAAGGTTACTGGTTCCTAAAGAGAAATTGTGATTGGGGAGAGGTTTGGGAGGCCGGTTAAATAGAGCGTTTATTGCTCCAGTAGCTAATTCTAAAACTTGTGCCTCAGCGGGTTGTGGTGTAGAAAAAGTGCTGATGACTACAGTTAAGGCGATCGCCGCATAAGCAGTTAATTTTTTGTTTGGTTGAATGCTTTTCATCTTACTTACCTCTTTTTCACTTTGTGACTGGTGTTAAAGTTCTTGTTTTGTCTCTTCACCCATGAAGTACGTTGGCAAAGAAGAATTTATGCACTTGCTCTGTCTAAACAGAAACGCACTGTCTGAACAGTCAAACAGTGCGAGCGAGGTAAGTAAAAACTTGTTTAGAAGGGCAAATTAATCGGCAGTTTAATTGGAGGAACTACCAGAGTAGGGCGAGGAGGAGTCAGTTGTCCCATAGCTTGAGGAGGTACGCCTACACCAGGACTAATCCCTTGAGAAGAAAACCCTGCTGGGGGTGTTGGTGTTGGTGCTACTGGTCTGGCAAGATTAGGAATCGGGGCACAAGGAAACAAACAGAAGCTATTGCTGTGGAGATTATTTGTACCGAAGATATAAGTTTGATTGGGAATCGGTTTACGAGGACGATTGAAAACAGCGTTGATGGCAGATGTAGCTAGTTCCATCACTTGGGCATCAGCTTTTTGGGGTGTAGCTAGGGTGCTGACGCTAACGCTAAGAGCAATAACCGATAGAGTTGCTAGTTTAGGGTTAATTCCTTTCATCTTACTTACCTGTGAGTTATTTATCCGTTCACTCAGATAATACGAACGTCAAGAGGAATTTATGCACCCTTCATATTCCTAAAAATCAAACCTATTAAACGAGTGAAAAATTGGAGAAATAAAAATATGGAACTTCGTTATCGCGGTATTTCTTATCAACCTCAAGAAGCATTCGTTGAAACCATCCCTTCAGACATTATCGCTAAATTTCTAGGTAAACCTTACTTGGTTCGCCGTCCGATTAACCCATCCTCGCCACAACTGTACTCTCGAAAGTATCGCGGTATCGCTTATGGCAATTAGCTTTCTCTTGTAACTGCTCTTTCCGATAACTCTAGCTCCTCAACGGGGCTATTTTTTTGGGTTAACATTTTTCTGTAATCGAGTAGCGACAGCTTCGCGTTCTCTTCGAGATCGCCCTGCTCGTTTATCTTACGCCTTGTGCATAATAAGGCAGACAGAATGATAGCTAGTATTTCTTTGGCACAATATCAAGCTTTACCTTTTTGTTGTATAAGTAACATAACAGCTATGCAGTGTCTTTGTCTCTACTTTTTTGGGCGGCTAATGACAAAGGAGCTAGGAAGAAGAAACTACCGATCGAACCTAGAGCAATTTTATCTTTGTCAAGATTAAACTATGTTTCAAAACAATGGGGTAAAAAAAATAACGAGTACTAATTGGCGCGGTTATCGAGTCGCGGCTTGGGTAGGACTGTTTTTCCTCGCGATCGCTACGACGATTGTCTTAACCCAGGGCAATTGGCAAGCAGCACTTACGCTCTTAGGCTTTCTCGTCGCTGCTTTCATTTTTGTCCTGCGGGATCGGCGACTACCAACTTTATTTGACTTACTGTTTGTGCTCGCAGCACTGCTTAATGCTGGGGGCTGGATTGGTTTATTTTATCAACCGGGACCCTACGATGAAATTACTCATGCCTTCACGACCTTTTCGATTACGCTGGCACTAAGTTTTATTGTCTATCACCCAATGTTGACGCTTTTCCGCACTCACCGTCAGCTTTACGTTTTGACAATTGCTTCTTTTGGAATTGCCATCGGTGCGCTCTGGGAAATATTTGAATGGCTCACTGCAGTAATTAATGACCTCGATGACACAATCGTTGACTTGAGCGTGGACAGTATCGGAGCTTTAGCAGCATCACTGTTGAGTCTGCGTGCATTGCAAGAGCAAACTAGTACCCAATTAAAAGATGAGAACCCGAGTGGTGAAGCGTCTTCGCCACCGTAAGCTGTCCGTATTGATTTTTGGCAACACAACTAAATTCGCTAGGATATCTTTGTGGTAGCTAGATGAGAATGGAAACACCATTAAAGTAGACCAAAATGGCAATATTGTTAAAAAGTACGCATTGGCTACGACTTACCCAGAGGTTGGTTGACAGGAGGCATGAGAGCTTGGCGTACGGCAGCCAAGGAAATCGAAACTATGCCCCAGTGGAGCGTTTGGCAGTTACATCAGCAGTTAGAGCGTGACAGCGACCTCATGGTGCTGGATGTACGGCAGAAACCCGAGTGGAATTCCGGACACATTAAAGAAGCCAAACATATTACGGGGGCAGAACTTCCCAAACGCTGGCAAGAGGTCCCTCAACAAAAACCTGTAGCTGTAGTCTGCGGGAGTGGTTATCGCTCATCTGTGTCAGCTAGTTTACTCAAAAGCAGAGGATATCGGCAAATTGTAAACGTTTTAGGTGGGATGAGTGCCTGGAAAAATGCTGGGTTTGAAACCGTTAACGGTGCCAGTTAAATACACCAAAATTGGAAAAGGAGTTTTCTATGTCACAACAGATTAAGATTAGCGATCGCTTCACTGTCGGTCAAAATCAACCTAAAGAGCAAGATTTGCACTTCAAATCTGTCATCAACTTGCGTACAGAGAATGAAAAAGACCAACCACTTTCTCCCCAAGAGGAAGGGGAATTTATTTGCGTTCTGGATGTTGATTAGCCGGACAAGGTGCGCCTAATTGATTAATTTTGTTAATTAATTGATACAAGCGACCTAAATTTTTTTGATTAAAGTAAAAAACGAGACGGGGTAGTTCGGCAGTCTCATCGTTAATTTCTTCGGGTAAAACAGAACTTTTTTCGATGCCTCCTTTAATCAAAATATCGCTGAAATCCTGATTTAGTTGTTCGACCGCTTCATTAGCTAGTTCGGAATTGAGGCGCATGACAAACTGTTTACCTACATAACGGCTGGAGTGATAGACGCTATAGAAGTTGCGGATCGTTTCACAAGCTACTTCTAACTTATCGGTAACGGTATAAAGACTGGTATCTTCAGGACTAACCAAACCTCTGACAACTAAATGCTTGTAAATATAATCATTCCAAGATTGCCAGTAATCGCCTCCCGGTCTATCGATTAAAACTAGAGGCGCGGGACCGTATCTACCCGTTTGACAGAGAGTTAAGGTTTCAAACGCTTCATCTTGAGTACCAAAACCACCGGGGAAAAGAGCGATCGCATCACTTTCGCGTAAAAAGAAGAGCTTGCGTGTAAAAAAGTATTTGAAGAGGATTGACTTATCATCTCCATCGATAGACAGATTGGCACTTTGTTCGTAGGGTAACTGTATATTTAGTCCGAAAGAATTTTCCCGTCCGGCACCTTCATTTCCAGCCTGCATAATTCCACCACCACCACCAGTGATGACCATGAACCCTAATTGAGTTACGCAACGGGCAAAATCTACTGCCATTAAGTACTCGGGAGTATCTGTAGCCATTCTCGCCGAACCAAAAATAGCAATTTTCCGAACGTGACGATAGGGAAAAAAAGTTTGAAATCCTGTTTCTAAATCTTTTAAAGTTGCTGTTAATATTTTCCAGTCGAGACGGTCGATCTCTTCTCCAGCAATTCTTACTATTACTGCCAAAGCCCTCCGAATCAATTTACGGTGTTTGTGGGTCGGTAATTGATTAAACAGTTCGGCAATATTTTGCGCGAGCAATAACTCTAATTGTTCTGGTAGAGGAGATAGGGTCATAAGGAACGCTCTTGCAACCATTATTTATTGTAGCTAAACAGGGTTATTGCTGAAATCTGCTGTATTATTTAATACACTAAATTATTTTTTTCGCTATTTTGTTTCTTGCTCTCCAGTCCGAGTGGGGTAAACCAAACTAAACAATCGTTGTCTATTTATTCTCTCTGCATTCAATTTTTTTCTTAATTAAGCAATATTTGATTACCTCATTTCGGATTTAATGACAGCGATCCTAGTCGTTTAATAAAAAATATTAATTCATTTCGCTCTTAACTTTTTTTAGCTTTACTCTTTTTTTGATGCCATTGAATTTAAAAAATTATTTATTAGTACTTCCTGAAAACAAGAATAAGAAATATCAGTAATTTGAGCTAATTTCATTTTTTCTCAACATCAGTATTTGTGCGGAGATTCTTAAGAGCCTACTTAGACATTTCCGTAAAACAACTATGGTGCAGCATTTTTAAGCATCAGAAAATGAGATTTAGGGACTCAATAAAACGAGCTATTTATCGCTCTTAAAACTTTATTTATGATGACTACTCATTCTCTTAGTTTCCGTTGTATGGAACTTTTACAGGCTTACTTTGGGAATCCTTCTGTCAAACTTCGTAATCAAATAGTAGAATTAAATACTGGACTAGTGAGGAAAGTTGCTCACCAAGTTAGCAGAAAGTGTGCCGAACCCTACGAAGATTTAGAACAAATTGGCTACCTTGGCTTAATTAGAGCAATTGAACGTTTTAATCCTCATCAAGGTTCTGCTTTTAGTTCTTTTGCCATTCCTTATATTAGAGGCGAAATGCTTCATTATCTCAGGGACAAAAGCAGCATGATGAGAATTCCTCGTCGCTGGCAAGAACTTTATGCTATGGGTAAAAAGCTACGCAAAGAGTTAATCGAACAGTTAGGACGCTTGCCCAAAGATACTGAAATGGCTAAGGCATTGGGAGTATCGGTACAAGAATGGAGTGAATGTGAATTGGCTTTACAAAATCGTCTACCTATTAGTTTAGATGCAGTAGTCAATCAATCGATGGATTCTTCCGTAACTGTTGGAGAGACTATAGCAGATCCTCGTTATCAAGAATTACGCAAGTTGGAAGAAGATCGACTACAGCTACAAAAAGCCATGAGTCAGTTAGAGGAGAAAACCAAAGTAGCAATTGAATGTGTATTTTTGTGGGATTTACCCCGCAAAGAGACAGCCCAACATATAGGTATTAGTCCGATGACAGTAACGCGACACTTACATAAAGGGCTAGAAAAATTGGGTACTCTTTTACGGCCTCAAGCAGCTTAAACAAAAAAAAGTAAATTCAAAATTAAATTTACTGGTAACTAATCATTGATAACTGCTAAGAGTTAGAGTACTTGGGCTCTTAACCAAGCAATGGGTAATAAAACGATCTTTTTTGATGTAGGCACAAAAGCTCTTTTGGTAAAAACATCGTAATTATTTTCTTCAATCGCATCGAGAATTCCCTGATAAAGCATTAAGGCAGCCCATACAGGTAGGCGAGAATCTAAATAACGAATTCCTTTCTCTGCTTGATTGTAATATTTTCTTGCTCGTCGAATTTGAAAGCGCATCAAAGCCCGCCAGCGTTCGTCGATAATTCCGTTAAACAAATCTTCTTCTTTATAATTAAAAGCTTTTAAGTCTTCTAAGGGTAGATAAATCCGTCCCCGTTGTGCATCTTCTCCTACATCTCGTAGAATGTTGGTAAGTTGCATTGCTATTCCTAGAGAGATAGCTTCTTCTCTCGGTTCATAAGGTTTTTGCTCCCTTGTCCAAGGAACGGGGCTTTGACTATTACCTATTCCCCATACCGGATTAGTAATTAATCCTACTGTTCCTGCCACTCGGTAACAGTACAGCTTAAGTTCTTCAAAAGTGTCATAGCGATTGCGGTACAAATCCATCCGTTGTCCCGCAATCATGTCCCGAAAGGGTTGAATATCTATAGAGAAACGTTCAACCGTGTCGGCTAAAGCTACATCCATATCATCTAGAGAATGTCGTGCAAACACCAACTCGAGTTTTTGTTCCCACTCTATCAAGGTTTCGGTGGTTGTGGATTCTGACTCAATACCATCTACTAGTTCATCAGTACGACGACACCAAGCGTAAATAGCCCAGATAGCTTTACGCTTTTCTTTTGGCAAGAGTAAAGAGCCAAGATAAAATGTCTTGGCATATTCTGCCGTAATCTGACGACAGCGTTCATATGCCTCGGCAACTGAGGGAAGGGATTTCTGGGATTTTGTTTTAGGCAATTGCAGCATTCATCGCAAGCAGAAACTTCATCCGTTTTGGCAGCAAGATAATATTAGTCGCTGATTTGGTAGTCACGGCCATATAGCATTGTCTCATTCCAGCAGCCGATCTAGATATTAACAATACTAATAATTAAGTTCTTGTTGCGATCGCCTCCTCAGTTGCTTCCCTTACTCGCTCTACTTCAGTAGCTGGATAATCTTGGGCGATCGCTTTGGCTGCTAATTTACCCGATAAAACAGCTCCTTCCATACTGCCTAAATATTCTTGCCTGGTATAGCTTCCGGCTAGATAAAAGTTGGCAATGGGAGTTTTCTGAGAAGGACGATGGGCTTGCCGTCCTGGTGTAGCTTTGTAAACCGAGCGAGGGGTTTTTACTATGCGATATTTCAGCAATTGAGCAGGATTTTCACTGCTGAAATGATGGGGGAACAGTTTTTCTAATTCTTTCATCGTGGCAGCGATGATTTCTTCATCGGATTTACTAATCCATTCCTTGGCTGGTGCCAACACTAACTCCAGCATAGAGCGATCGGGGTTGGAGTATTCCTTGCAGGTATTACTCATATCGGCATAGACACTCAACAATGACGAGCGCGAAAACAGCAGTTGATCGATATCGGTAAGTTTGCGGTCAAACCATAGATGCAGGTTTATCACTTCTACTCCTTCTAAACCCTCTAGTTTTTGAAAAAAGTCTATTTCCTGCCAAGGTTTGGGTAGCATGGCTCTCAAAGGGTCTACAGACATGGCTGATACATAGACATCTGCAGTAAGAACTTCGTCTGCTGCCCCATCAAGTCCCCGTAGCAAGAAGCCTTTTACCGTACCATCCTCATGAAGCATAATTTCTTTGAGAGGAGCGTTTAATCTTACTTGTCCTCCTCTTGCTGTAATGTAATCTACTATGGGCTGACATAGTCTTTCTGTAGGAGAGCCATCTAAAAAAGCAATTTTAGAACCATATCTTTCGCGTAAAAAGCGATTGAGAGCGGTAAGGGGAACCGTTGCCGAAACTTCATCAGGATTGATAAAAGTAAGTGCTTTAGAGGCAGCAATAAAAATATCGCTGTTGACTCGCTCGTCAACGCCTTGCAATCTTAGCCAGTCTAAAAGAGTATACTTGTCCATATTCTCTACATATTGCTGACCCCGAACGACTGCTGGCAGCAAGCCAATGGCAAAGCGAATTTTTTGCTCCCAAGTCAGCATGTCATTATTGCGGAGAATAGACAAGATGACATTCACGGGAGCGGGAATATCGGGAACGTCAAAGCGAGAGTAGGTTCCAGGTTTTTCTGGTTGATTAAAAATCAAAGTATGCTCTTTCCATTGGAGACGATCCTCTATTCCTAGTTCTTTAAATAGTTGGAGCATATTGGGATAAGCTCCAAAAAAAACGTGGAGTCCAGTTTCGTACCAATCTCCATCTTCATCTTTCCAGGCGGCGACTAAACCGCCAAGGACATCTCGGCGTTCGAGGACAATAGGAGTATGTCCTGCATCTACTAAATATTTGGCACAAGAAAGTCCGGCTAAACCAGCTCCGGCGATCGCAACTCGCATTGAGAATTAATAATTTAACAACTTAACTCAAATTATTATACTTTGCATTTTGTTACATTCGGCTAAATCAATTAAGAATTCAGGAGTAATTGATAATTGATAATTGATAATTGATAATGATTTAAGGTTTGACCGCTAGTTTAGTTTTGAACCAGAAGAATTCCTAATTCTTAATTATTCTCCTGACTCCCTTCGGGTATTGGGGAGGAGCGGGAAATTGGGAATTGGGGAGATTTTTTCCCTACCTCCCTACTTCCCTATTTCCCTAATCTTCTACTGACTCCTGACTCCTGATTTATCTGGTTTAGACTCCGGTATTTGAGGGGTTTCGGTTGCTTCTGATTCCCTAGAAGGTTCGGCGGGTGGTGGTTCTACTGTTGAGTTTGGGGCAGTTTCGGTTGCTTCTGGGGAGCTGGGAGCATTAGATGCAGGTGTTTCTGTTTCTTCCGGTTCTGGTGCTACGGGTGCAGGATTTGAAGGTCGATCTGGTGTTTGAGGTGCAGAAGTTTCTGTTTTTGGTGGAGCATCTCTTCTCAAAGAAGGAAGACTCAGAGAAGGACAAATTTCGGGATCGTATTCAAAGTCAACAGTTACTTGATAGGGCTTCGGTTTGCCCGTATCGTTTTTAAAAGGACGAGCAGCGATATCTTCACTGGCTTGTTGATTGAAAATAGAATAGCCTGCACTTTTAATTAACTCTAGATCGGTCACTTCACCTTTAGGGTTAACTAAAATACCGAATACAGTTTTTCCTTCTAAACGTCTGATACAGGCATCGCGAGGATAAGTACCACTCATGTCTAGCTTTTCTGGCTGTGATGTTCCCACTTTATTTAGCCAAGCAACGTAATTTTTTCTCGCCTCCTCGTCGGTAGTACCAGTATTTTCTTCTTGTAGGCTCGCGCTTAAGTTGCGAATTCCTCGATCTAGTTGTTGTTGACGCTGAGCAGCAATTTGCTCGGGCGGAATTTGAGGTTGCGGTTGTGGTGAAGCAGCTGCTTGCGGCGGTTTTGCTTCTGGTTTTTTTGACTCTGGCGGTGCGGCAGCACCCGCTGCGCGGGATCGCTCGGCAGGTGGTTCGGAAACGGAGGAAGGCTTGGTTGGTTCTGCCCCTTCTGAGTCGATAGGAGGTAGGGGAGGCGGTGCAGGAATAGAAGATATATCCCCTACAGGCGGAAGTTTGATATCTGTGCTTGGTAAGGAAGGAAGGGGCGGTATGGGAGGAAAAGGAGGTAACTCAAAATTCTGCGGTGGCGGCGGCAAAGGAACTGGAGGTAAGTTAGGAAAAAGATTGGGGTTGGTAGGAATAGAGGGCGATAGAGCAAAAGGTTGAACGCCTTCGGGAAGAGGCATATTATTCCATGTTGGTTCGGGAGATAAATCCGGCAGACGAGTTTGTTCTAGAGGACTTAACTCGACAAGGGGAACGGCAAAATCTTCGGTAGAATTCTTGTTCTCTAACGATAGTTTGGGCAAGCCATACTTGAAGAGTAACAAGTGAAGAGCAAGAGAAATAATAATAGCTATTTGAGTTGGTTGAATGAGTAGGCTAGCTCGATTGTTTAGCTTTGAGTCGTAGGACATACCAGCAACAATAAGATTAATTTCTAATTTGAACGGGCATTACTAAATAAGTCATTTTTACACCACTAAGAGGAGTAAAAATAACTGGTTGATTCCACTCATTTAATTGCATTTTAATCTCCGTCGCCGACATTGCTTTTAAACCATCCATTAAATACTTGATGTTAAAGGCAATATCGATATCTTCTCCTATTATTTCTGCTGGTAAAGATTCCTTTGCACTGCCTATATCTTGAGCATCTACGGCAAGTAATAGTTGTCCTGCTTTACTATCTAAGCTGAATTTAACAATATTATTTTTTTGAGCTAATACTGCTACTAACTCCAGACTAGTTACCAATCTTTTTCTGTCTACTACCATCTGGCGAGCAAACTGAAGGGGAATTAATTGTTCGTAAGCAGGATAAGTTCCTAGCAATCTCAGACTGGTTAAACACCTATCGTCTAACTCAAATATTACCTGAGTATCGTCGAAACGTAGTTGAACTGTCTCCGACGATGGGAGAGTGGCTAGGATTTTTTCTAATTCTCGCAGTGCTCTAGCAGGAATTGTTACTGCAAAATTCTTTAAATTTAATGGCTCGACGCTTTCTTCATCTAACTTTTCTATAGATGTCTCGACTACTGCCAAACGATGACTATCAGTAGCTGCAAATTCGAGATTATCGGGGATAGAGTTTTGAGTTTGGGTTTTGACATGAATGCCAGTTAGTATTTGTTTAGATAGTTCCGTACTGGCAGCAAATAAACATCCTCGCAATCCTTCAAGCAATAATGAGACGGGAAGAGCGATCGCTTCTCCTTGAGAAACTACAGGCAGTTCGGGAAATTCTGAACCTTCGATACCCCTTAGCTCAAATTTACCTGAAGGAGAACTTAAATTAGCCACGATAGCGCGATTTTCACTATCATCGTCTTTTTCTGGGACAGAAAGAGTAATTTCCATTTCTGGTAGCCGCGATACGATATCGTTAAGGAGTTTGGCAGGTAAAGTAATGGCTCCTTCTTCGATTATTTCTGCGTTGAAGCTGGTGCTGATGCCCAAACTCCCATCAAACCCAGTCAAACTTACCTTTTGGGTATCTGCTTTGGCTACGAGGAGAACGTTACCTAACACTGGAGGTTCCGGACGAGAAGGAACTACACGACTAACTAAAGATAAATTATTGTTCAGATCGCTTTGGCTACAAACGAATTTCATGAGAGTAGGTTAATAATAAAATAGTTCGATAGTACTATAAATTGGAAGTTGATAATAAACAAAGTAGTCAGAAGCGAATGCAATAAAGGAAAATAGAATCGTTTTTAGGCTGCACTCGCAGGAGAACAGTTTCCCGAGCTATAAAAAATATCTACTTTAGGATTTAAATGCAATGTCTTTATTTTACTTCTGTGGAAAACTTGTGGAAAAACCCAGATATTTTTCCACAGGCTGTTGATAAATAGTGAGACTGGGTAATAAAGATTACATATGTATAGCAAATTTCAGAGAGAGAGAACATGGATAATTAATAATTATCAATTTTGTTTTGAACTTTGAATTCCCCGCAGCGGTACTAGCCTTTAGATTGATTTTTGCTGATAAAGTTAATGCGATCGCTCAACTGTGATAGAGTTTGACTTAGATCGCGGTCTTTTTGTTGCTGCTTTTCTATTTTTTCACAGCTATACATGACTGTAGTATGATCTTTGCCGCCAAACTCCTCCCCAATGCGCGGTAAGCTCAAATCCGTATGGTGACGCATCAAATACATGCCAATTTGTCTGGCAGTACTAATTTCTCGCCGACGAGAATGACCTTTTAAATCTTCGATAGAAACTTTCAAGATCTCGGAAATAACCTGCATCACGATTTCTGGAGAAGCTGCTACTCTCACTACGGGGGGATTTAAAACTGGGGCAATATTTTCCACCGTCATGGATAAACCGGCAATGGAAATATAGGCGATCGCGCGAGTTAAAGCTCCTTCTAATTCTCGAATATTGGAAGTGTAGCTACTAGCAATGTATTCAATTACTTCTCTTGGCAGGCGTACATTTTCGTATTCGGCTTTTTTCTGAAGAATTGCCATCCGCGTTTCCAAGTCGGGAACTTGAATATCGGCAATCAAACCCATCGAAAAGCGAGAAATTAGCCGTGCTTGGAGGCGAGGAATCTGATTCGGGGGGCGATCGCTAGCCAAAATTACCTGTTTTCCCGCTTCATATAACGTATTAAAAGTATGGAAAAATTCTTCTTGAGTGTATTCTTTGCCTTCAATAAACTGAATGTCGTCTACTAAAACTATATCCGCAGTACGATAATGCTCGCGAAAACTTTGAATGCTATCTTTACGAATCGCCGCAATCAAGTCATTCGTAAATTGTTCTGTAGAAACATAAAAAACCCTCGCACTGGGATTAATTTCTAGATGATAGTGACCGATCGCCTGCATCAGGTGGGTTTTTCCCAAGCCAACTCCACCACAGAGAAATAGAGGATTAAAATCTCGTCCGGGAGATTCGGCTACCGCCAGAGAAGCAGCATGTGCCATGCGATTTGTCGGTCCAACCACAAAGCGATAAAAAGTATATTTAGGATTTAATTTACTCGGTTTGAGATGATGAATAGATGCACCTTCTTCTTGCTGGCTTGCAAAAGTAGGAATAACCTCAGTTTCGCCGACAAAAGAAATATTTTCCCCTTGAGCAACAGTTAAGTGAATTTCTACAGGATATCCCAGAATATCTTCCACTGCATCACTAATTGTTTTGATGTAGTGTTTTTGAACGTGATTGAGCACGAAAGCATTAGGGGTACAAATCACCAAGCAGTTAGTTTCTAACTGTTCGGCAGTAGCCGTTTTAATCCAAGTATCAAAAGTAGGGCGACTTAGCTGTTGTTGAAGGCGTTCCAACACCTGATTCCAAAGTTGTTCTAGGGATGTTTCCACGAGTTTACTAATTGTCTGTCAGCGATTGAAGAATTTTATCAGGCAAGCATTCCTAAAAAGAGAATAGTAGGATCTATATTTAGATTTGCCAAAATAGACGAGCGGTAATATAAAAATAAGCTATGATTGACTCTCTCGAAATTGCTCAACTTGGTAATCCTATCTTGCGCCAGCAAGCCGAACCTGTAAAAAAAATTACTGACAAAAAGCTACAAGAACTAATTGACTCTCTCATAAAAACAGCTGCCGCAGCTAATGGAGTAGGCATTGCTGCACCTCAAGTATCTCAATCTTATCGTCTATTTATTGTCGCTTCTCGTCCGAATTCCCGCTATCCTAACGCACCTTCAATGGAACCGACAGCCATGATTAACCCCAAAATTGTGGCTTATGGGAATGAAATCGTCAAAGATTGGGAAGGATGTCTCAGTGTTCCAGATCTTCGCGGTTTAGTACCCAGATACCAGACTGTTGAAGTAGAATACACCACCAGAGATGGTCAAATCCAAAGACAAATCTTAACCGATTTTGTGGCTCGTATTTTCCAACACGAGTTAGATCATCTCAATGGTCTGGTGTTCCTCGATCGCATCGAAAGCACTCAAGATCTGTATACAGAACAAGAGTATCGGAAATTAATTGATAATTGATAATTATTAATTCTGTTTTGAACTTTGAACTGTTGTTAGGGAACGGGGAGCATTGGATAAAAGTTTATATAAACATTATCAAAATCACACTTTGGCAAGAGACTTAGTGAAAAACGCGGAAGTAATTGGTATCGATTTGGGCGGTACGGCGATTAAGCTAGGAAGTTTTCTAGAGAATGGGACTTCTACCGAGTCTTTGATGGTACCCACTCCCCAACCATCAACACCAGAAGCAGTAGTAGAAGCGATCGCTGCTGCTATTAAACAACTTAACAAAAATAATCGATGTCTGGCGATCGGCTTGGGTACTCCAGGACCTACAGATGCCGCCGGACGCATTGCTAAAGTTGCAATCAACCTAGCTGGCTGGCAGGATATTCCTCTTGCCGATTGGTTAGAAGCAAAAACAGGATTACCTACTATCATTGCTAATGATGCCAATTGTGCTGGCTTGGGTGAAGCTTGGTTAGGGGCTGGGAAAAAATTTAAGAACTTAATTCTCTTAACTCTGGGTACGGGTGTGGGTGGGGCAATTATTCTCGATGGTAACTTATTTACGGGTCATCGTGGTGCAGCCGGAGAACTGGGCTTAATTACCCTCAATCCCGAAGGTCCTCCCTGCAATAGCGGCAATCGAGGTTCGCTCGAACAATATCTTTCCATAGAAGCAATTCGCCGCGCGACGGGCAAAGAACCAGTAGAATTAGGCTTATTAGCAAAAGCTGGAGATATAGAAGCCATAATGTTTTGGGAGAACTATGGTAAACTTCTGGGAGCGGGATTAGCTAGTCTAATTTACGTACTGACTCCCGAAGCAGTCGTAATTGGAGGCGGTATCGGTGCGAGTGCAGAGTTTTTTTTGCCTGCAACCCTAGCTGAGATTGAAAAGCGAGTTTTGCTTAGTTCTCGCGTCGATCTGAAAGTATTGACGGCAGAGTTAGGCAATCGAGCAGGAATAGTAGGGGCAGCTAAATTAGCTTGGCAGCTAGTAGCAAAACACAATGATTTTGATGGGTTGGGATTGACGCGGAGAGGGGAAGACGCGAAAAATACATTCTGACTCCTGACTACTGAATTTTGTTTCCTCGTTTAATTAAACCTGATTTTTTCTTCCCTTTTACTTAGATGAGAAACATCTCCATTTAATTCCATCTGCCAACCATAACTATGACTAACTACTTTAACCAAGCAACACAAAGAAGCATTCACTATGGGATTTCCCTTTACTAATCCCTTAGTAGTTCCCAATACAGACGCACCATGACCGACAAGAAGAATATCTTCAGTAAATTCAGCAACTAGCTTTCTTGCCGTTGCTGCTGTTCTGTAATACATTTCTTCTTCGTTTTCGGGATATTGAGGAATGACCCGAGAATGATAATTCCAATCAATACGAGGGAATTCTTTTTCTAATAATTCTTGAGGATGAGTTTCTGGCGTTTCTGTCATCCAGTCAATATTATGCCATTCACTCAATCCCGCTTCTAGTTTAAATGGTAAATTTAATATTTCTGCTATTTCGTTAGCGGTTTGAATAGCACGTAAGAAGGGTGAAGAAAAAATATGACAAATTTCTTCCGATTTCAGTCGCTGCCCTAATTGTCTGGCTTGAATAAATCCATCTTCGGATAAAGGGGGATCGTAACGACGTTCGGCACTATTAAACCATTCCGGATTGACAAAATCAAGTCTGTTACCGTGTCTGGCAATCCAAACTGTTTGGGACATGAGTTAAGAAGACAAACTTTTTTTCAATTCCAGCATAGTTGGTTGTCAGCCAGTGTTTAAATCCTAAAATTTTACAAACTCACTTAGATGTTAATGTAAATATATTATGCAACGAATATTAAGTACTTTGATAAGTAGTTCCATCTAAAAAAACGTAAACAGCAAGGTAATATAGAGTAATTAGTTCTGTTGAATAATTTAACTATAGTGGAGCTGCTTAAATAATTATCAATAACTTTAGCAGTTAATTAAAAATGGCTAATTAGACTACAGCTTCTATACTAAATTTAAAGTATTACTATTAGGGCACTTCAAATAATTACTTAGTTTTCAATAAACCTAAATCAGTCGAAGTGCCCTATATCCTATATAAACAGTATTAACCTACTTGTGCTTCAGCTCTAAATCCAGTCTCCCCATCAGGAACCTGATACTCGAATTTACCTTTAGGAATTGGTGCTCTTTTTAAAAGAGAAAAATAGTTTTTGACAAACTTCTGTTGAGCTTCGATGAATAATTGAAATATCGCCTGTTGCGATCTAATAGTAGCACTGCTAAATTCGTGTTGAAGATCTAGTGATTTCTCAAAAGTTTCGGAGATATCTACACTTTCTCCTTTTTTACCTGGAAAGGTAGCAAGCCAGATGTCAAAAAATTGGTCCTGCCACTCTCTAACCTGATTTTGGTACTCGTCGATAAAATTAGTATTCATTTTGATTCAGCTCCATATTTAGTAGTGTTGATAACATCTAGTTAGCTATCTACATTCTTTATTTTTTATGACTCGATCGTTAGGATAGCTTACTGAAATTATAATAATCTATCTAAATTAAAAATTTAATCTCATCTCAAATTATTTCATTTCTCAATATAAATATATAATATCAAAAATATTTAAAGCATTCTGTCACATAAATAACATATACAAAAAAATACTTTATTTAGTTAAGCTATCGCCTGACTTTACATTGATTAAAGTATATACTTTATGAAAGTAGCAAAAATTAACCACAATAGTAATGTTGAATCTCTATTTAAATTGTAGCCAATGCTTCCCGAGATAAAAGTGATTTATATTACTTTTTGAACTTTTGGGTGTTGGTGGGTTTACATTTATATTAATGTTGAATATTTCTATGTTCATTTAAATATTTTTATTTTACAATAATCTTGGAGAAAATTATTAATTACTCGGTTTCGTCGTGCTTTATACAGTTATAGTAAATAGCTGCCGATAGAATAGTTTAAAAACTATTTTTTTATTTCTAAGATGAAAGCTGATGACGCTTCAATCAATGGTTAGATTGGCAAAAAATTCTCGGGCTGGTAGCCGGAAAAATTCAAGATATTCTTAGCTCATAAAATACTTCGTATATTGCTGGCAACTAAGAAAAAATTTGAGATAACTATAAAGAAACACTAGTACATCAACTAAAGCCAAAATCCAAAAATCAATTGACTAATTATCTTTCTTAATTATGTTTGACAACTAATAGTAAATCTTTAGGACTAAAGCGACTTCAAAAACTGCTAAGTAAATCGGTGGGAATAAACCAAACTATGTTACGAAACATAAACACGCTTGAAACTTTTACAAATGACTAATGACTAATGACGACCTTCGTCAGTTAGCTTTATTTGTGCTGACTTACTTAGTAAGTTTCCATAGATTTACCTAGTAAAGAGTGAGATTGAGGAGATCTTTTATGCAGACAATTTCTGCTCCTAGTTTGGCATCAGTTCTTCAACAAAATTCTTGTCCTTTAAGAATTCTTGCTCTTGGAGATAGCTTAATTTATGGCTTTGGAGATCCCGTCGGCGGTGGCTGGGTAGAACGGCTGCGTCGTCAATGGCTAGGTTTGGAGAGTCCTGCTCATGCTCTCTATAATTTAGGTATTCGGGGAGACGGAGTAATTCAGGTGTCTCAGCGGTTAGAACAGGAATTTTACCGACGTGGGGAACTGAGAAATCGATATCCGGACTTAATTTTTCTCTCTGTAGGTGTCAATGACTCGGCTCGATTAAGTCGTCGAGATGGAAAGCTTTTTACTGATTTCGAGCAATTTCAAGTTCAGATAGCTAACTTGTTAGATAAGGCTCGGCAACTCTGTTCATCTGTATTTTTTGTAGGTATGGTACCTGTAGATGAGGCAAAAATGCCTTTTCTAGATTGTTTTTACTTTAACCATGTCGATCAGTACCGTTATAAAGAAGTCACTAAACAAGCTTGTCAAGCCCTTAACATTCCTTATTTAGACACTTTCGATCTCTGGCTGGGACGGGGTGAAACTTGGGTGCGATCGCACCTTTGCCCCGACGGTCTCCATCCCAACGTAGAAGGTTACCAAGCCTTGTTACAGGATATTGTTAGTTGGAAGCCATAGTCTTTCTAAGCCCAAATTGCTATTGGCTATATTGTTCATATTTGATTCAGCTTCTGTAATCAAATATTCTAATAGACACGTCAGTTCTGTATATCTATTGAAGTCAAAGAAGATATGCAGCCTACAGGTAGGGCTATCGGGTTGGATATGGGGTTGAAAGTTTTCTATGCTGATTCTTTCGCTCATACAGAAGAAAACCCTAGATTCTATCGAAAAGCCGAAAAACGTCTTAATCGTTTAAACAGAAATCTAAGAATTACCATAAGGCTAGACAGCGTTACGCCAAATTGCATTTAAGAGTAAGTAGACAACGCATAGAACACGCTAAGAAAACTGCAATGATTTGGGCTATTCAATGTGTCCTAATCTTTTTGACTACCGCTATAACTATTGCTATTCCTCCACACTACACTTCACAAGATTGTCCTGCTTGTGGAACTAGGATTAAGAAATCTCTATCTACTCGTACCCATGTTTGTAAGTGTGGGTACATAGAAGATAGAGACATTGCAGCTAGTGTCCGAATTTTGCAGAAGGGACTGTGTACGGCGGGGCACGCCGGAACTTACTACGCTACAGGAGATTTGCCCTCTTGGGCAGTTGGGGCAACCCTGCTGTCTAACGGCGAGTCGTCAAATGTAGAATCCCCAATCGAGCGCGTAGCGGATTGGAGAGTGTCAATAAAAATAAAATAGGCTTTAGTCCGTCGAAGTTATACTGTTCTTACTAGAATCGTTCGAGGAACGAAAGGATCTAGCTCGCAACTAGACTATTAAAGTAAATATAGTTACTAAGGTTGGAAATTTCCTTGCTAAAACCTATTATCAAAAAACAATTGCCCAAAAAATTCCTTTGCTTCTACTTAACAGTTGCTCTAGGGTAGTCGAGAAAATGTTGTCGTTAAGGAAATTCCAACTCGAAGATCGTCAAGAACGTCTCATCCGGTTGAAGCAAAAAACAATTGCGAGCTTGCCAGAAATAAAAAACACGATAGAATTGCTGGCTGTAGCAATTATAATCAGCTTACTCTTCGACTGGCTACACGTTCCCGTAAGTTGGCTGCTAGGTCCAATGCTTGTGGGAATTGCCTATGCTATTGGTCAAGAGAATATTCAACCCCTACCTTCTAGTCTAGCGATCGCCGGACAGGCAATTATTGCTCTGGCTACTGCTGCTCGCTTTTCTTGGGAGACACTGATACTGGCAACAACTTATGCTATTCCTTTAATCCTATGCATTTTTATCACTGGCAGTCTGAGCTTATTTAATGGCTACCTTTTATCTCGCTGGGCTGGAATTGAGCGAATGACTGGTTTTTTGGGATGCATCCCTGGAGCGGGTCCTAGCATCGTTGCCTTGAGTGAAGAGATAGGGGCTGATGCCCTTGCTGTTGCTTTGCTTCAGTATCTCCGTATCTTGCTAGTTACTTCTATCGCCCCAACTCTAGCCAGCTTATTTGTTAGTGTAGATTCTACCTCTCAAACGATAACAACCATCCCGACTGAAAGTTATCTTCCGATCCCAATGTTCTTAAATTTAGCGGCACTAGCTACATGCGGTAGCTTGGGAATTTGGGGAGGATATAGATTAAATTTACCCGCATCGATATTTTTAGGTCCTTTTTTGGCAGGACTGATTACATTTTGGTTGCTACCAGGTCAATTGCAAGTTCCACAGTGGGTTTTTACTGGAGGGCTGCTGCTAGTGGGACTCTCTATCGGTCTGAAGTTCAAATGGCAGACTGTTCGCCAACTTCTTAAAGCGGTGGCAATTGATGTAGTTTTAGCACTCGGACTGATTTTGATGTGTCTAGTTGTTGGCTATGGGTTTCACCTACTCACTCACGTAGATCCGATGACTGCCATTTTGGGAACTACACCTGGTGGTATCAGTGCCATGATTGCTAGTGCAATGGAATTAGGCGGTGATTCGGGCTTAGTAATGGCAATGCAGATCAGTCGAATGATGCTAATTTTGTCGATCTGTCCCTTTTTGGCGGCTTTACTAACTAAAAACAATACTTCTGAAGTAGACAGGGGAGAGGGCGAAGGAAGATAAAGTTTGCCGCGAACTAAAGTTCCGGCTCAAAGCTCAAATCCATTGAAATGGGTTGACTTCACGAAGTCAACGCAGACAAGTGGCTGTATCTGCGGTGCAATAAAAAGAGAGTATCGAGAAAGGAGTACCTTCGACCCAAGGGGTATATCCAAAAAAATCCTTTCGATTAATTTAAAGATACTGACTGAACTAAGCGTTCTTCCAGAATGCTAATTAAAGTATCGATATCTTCTGTTACTTCTTGAAAACAAGCAGGTGGGGATGGTTCTGGTTGGAAGTGAATTAGTTTGATCTGTCCGTCTCCAATGACTACAATCGAGACTTCTTGTTCTAGTTTGTAGCCGTCGATCAGTCCTAGTATTTCTTGAATTTGTCCGTTGGTATTGCGATTTAATTCTTCTATAGCTTCTCGCGAACAAGCGACAAAATGAGGTTTGGGTTTGAGATCGATGCCTAAAGTATTGTCGAGATCGCCCCATTCTTGTTGCAATCCCCAAGCTAAGGCAGCTAGTTGTTTTTCATTTTCTCTAACAAAACGGTCTAGCTGCGATCGCCATTTCTCTTTTCCCGTGTTTAGTTGATTGCTACCAAGTCTCATTATGTTGAATTTTTGATTAGGTTATTATCTTCGATATTCGTCGCCACAATCGCCGATTAATTGGTATAAATTCCGCGATTTACTAGAGACTGCATTTATTTTTTGATAGTCTTCTGTATCCAAACTAAAATCGAATACTCTAGCATTATCTTCTAAATGTTGTGCAACACCCAATCTGGCTCCTACAATTGCTCCAGCTATAGTAGGTTGTTCTATAATATAGCGCACTGCAATATTGGGGATAGTGACACCATGTTTCGTAGCGATATCTTGTAGAACGGTCAGTAATTCTTGAAACAAATTCCAACCACCCCAAGCATCAACCATATTTTTATACTTTTTTAGGCTAGCAGTATCGAGTTGGAACTTTTTCGGTTCTTTTTGTCCCAAATATTTTTCGCTAATCAAACCACCGCCGAGAGTGCCATAAGCTAAAAGCTGAATATTGTGTTGCTGGCAAAAATCAATCATTGCCACTTGAGGACGGCGATCTATTATAGAAAACTGCACTTGATTGGAAACAATTTTGATACCAGCTTCTGTAATGATTTTTAGATGTTCTGTGTCGAAGTTGGTTAAAGCTAAATGTTTGATTTTCCCTTCTTTTTGTAATTCTGCCATGTAACCGAGAGCATCGAGATAATTGTTGTCCCGATATTCCCACCAGTGAAATTGCAGCAAATCGAGGCTATCTACTCCCATTCGCTGACGAGAGATATCGATGTTTTTCTCTACCAACTCCTTAGTCATTTTCGTCGGTCTGGGTACCCATTTGGTAAAAGCTTGGAGATTAGCTAAGGCTTCTTCACCACGAGTATTTTTCAGTTGACGGCGAAATTCCCCAATAAAATCTTCTGCCGGACCGTAATGATCGGCAAGATCCCAAGTGGTATAGCCAGCATCTAAATACTCGAACATACTGGCGATCGCTTTGGAGGGATTTATACGTCCGTGATAGCCAGACATCTGCCACATGCCATTAAGAACGCGACAAATATTGAGATCCTGAGTAAACTGTAGGCGACTCGTTTCTGGTAGTTTCATCAGTTATCAGATTTTAGATTAATCAATTATTGATTGCTCACTGTTAAGTTCTCTTTCTTTACATTACCTCAGGATCGGGACTCGCACTGATAACTGATAACTGGTGACTGATAGCGGGAAGACTCTCACCTAGGAGCGAACCTCTCTGTTCGCTCCTTCCTCGCGTCGAGAGCGAACACTGATTAATCTGGTGAGTCCTGATTTTGCACATAAGTCTTTAGTTGCTACTATAGTTACTCCTCCACAACTAGCAACAAAGTAAGCTTCAGTCCAAAGCACCTTCTTACCCCAGTAGGTTTTAGCTAACTCGTCCCCAAAATCCTTCCACAAATTCTGACAGGAAGTAGATTTCAAATTAGAAATCAAAGTACTTAATAACTTGTGTAGTAGATAAGAAATTAGTAAATGTACGTAGTCAGCTTCGCCGTAAAATTCCACTAACTCTGCATCCCAGCTCTTTAATACCGATTTGAAAGTCTTCTCTAGGTCTAGTAACATGGCTTTTGTTAACACTTTACTCCGGTATTTAGTAACAAAAACCAAGTGGACGTTAAATTAACTGTAGCTCTACGGCTCCTATGAGCGATAGGCTTTATCCTATCTGAACTCTTGGACGCTCATCTGTTAATATAAGGACAACACATCTAGAAATGGTCGAGCAAGATGATAGTTTTTGAGTTTAAGGTTAAAGCTAACAATCAACAATATCAATCAATTAACGAAGCAATTCGTACTGGTCAATTCATTCGTAATAAATGCTTAAGGTATTGGATGGACTCGACAAAGGAAGATAAAGCTAATGGCTTTGCTCTAAATAAATACACCAAAGTCTTAGCCAATAACAAAGAAGAATTTCCTTTTGTTGCTAACTTAAACTCAAGTGTGGAGCTAACCTTTGCCGTGACCATAACGCAGCTATAAACCTTGAATAAAGGATTAGACGCGGTAGGGCGTACCGAGTCTTTAAACGATTGCAGACAGATTAACCTCTGCTTAGTAAGTGAGAGCTTAGTAATTAAGTTAACTGGATGAAGCAAGAATCTCTCGTCTCCGGCGAGAGAGCGTCAAATCCCTTCTACTTCCAATAGAGCAAAAGTAATCGCGTCAAAGGCAAAAGCAAAGACAATCGGCATCGGACAAGCCAAAAAGTAACAGGAAACAACCGCGATCGCGCTAATAATTCCTGCAATTGCTAGCCACCGTTGTTCGTCTGCAGTTAATCCTTTTTCTGTTTTGATTATTCGTAATACTTGTTGAGGAATGGGTTCTGGCATTACTGCCCCTGGGGGAAATGCCCAATAATAACGATAGCGTTCCCTAAATGGTTCAGTCCAACCGTTTTGTTCGCACCATTCTTGAATCCATTCATCATGAAAATGTTTCATAACCCAACTAAATACTACGTTTATTAAACTTGAGAGAAAATAATGAATAATAAATTAAAAATTTGAATTCAATTAAATTTAAATTATCAAAATAATCATTATTTTTAAATATTCATCGGAAATGTCTTAATAAACCTTAAATGAAATCAAATTTTTTTAAATTTATTCTTAAGTACAAATACTTATAATGATTGCTCGAAGAGTTAATTTTACCAACTAAAAGTAATCATTTTGGGCTGTAGAAAATAGTCGTCTCAGTAGCAACGTAATCTAGTGGAATATCCCAAGAATCAGTTGGTAACTGGGGTAAATAGGCAAAGTCAAACACGATACCAATTGTTGGTATTTTGCTCCATTCAGGAGAACCTAAAAGGCGATCGTAGAAGCCGCCACCGTATCCCAAACGATATCCTCGGCGATCGCAAGCGACTGTAGGTACGAGAATTAAATCTATTTCTGTAGGCGCAATCATGGGTGCATCGGATAGCGGTTCTTTGATGCCATAATTACCTATTTCTAATGATGTTTCTGATTGCCACAAATGCCACGCTAAAGATTGACCCACACAGCGAGGAAAACCCCAGCGACGGTTGTCAGTAAATAAAGAACTTAAATCAGGTTCTTGACGGAAACTAAAATAAGCCAGAATAGTTTTTGCTCGAGTAAATAAAGAAAAAGATTGAAGCTGACAACAGAGGCGATCGCTTTTTTCTCGCCATACTTCTTTTGGTAGCGATCGCCTTTTTTGCAACAACATTTGACGCAATTGGGTTTTACTAAGTTGTTGTGTCATTAATAACTGGTTGAAGTAGATGCCATGCTCTGATTAATTTACCTTGCATTAAAGCGGCAATACCACTCAGGGTTTGAACCTCTTCAATATGAGGATTAAGGTTATTAGCAAAATTTAGAGCTCGTTCTGCCAATCTTGGCTGCCAATCGTAGAGATAGACAAAGGCGAGATAGGCGTAATTGTAGGGGTTGCGATCGTTTAATTGAACTGCTTGTTTGAGGGTTGCGATCGCACCATCGACATCTTGTTGTAATACTTGAGATAAGGTGACGGCATAAGTCCAGTCTAGTTTTTGCTGTTGGCTGACATTATCGTGTTGCAAGCGATAAGATAACGCCAATTCTGCTTGGGGTAGATAATCATGTTTGGCATCATATTGATTGATGCGAGTAGTTTGCGCAAAAATAGGCTCTAATCCTTTTATCCCTCGAGCCATATTAGGGGCAATAGTCCGCAGTTGAGTAACTAAATCTAATTCCGGTGCGGGTGTTGCCTCTGCTTTTGTGTCAATCGTAATTTTTACAGATGGAACAGAGATAGGATAAGTTTCTCCCGTGTCGCGGTTGAGATAGGTGGCAGTAAGAATATAATTGCCAGGTACAATATTGTCATCGGGTAACATTGCCGTCCGTTCGATTACCTGGAAAGTTTCTCGATCGCGATCGGTTTCTAGACGACTGCTATCGAATGCACCCATAGCAATTCCACGATCGTGCAACCACTGGGATTCGGGATGACTACCCTCTTGTTGCCACGTCAGTAATACTATGCCAGATTGCAACTGTTCCCAATTACCAGACCATTCGTAGGTAACGGAAATGGGTACGCCTGGGGGTGCTGTTTCGGGAACGATAACGCGGTTTAATCTTACTTGGTTTGGGGGCGTTTGACCAATTGTCCATACTTGGACTGTAGGTAGGAGGCGATGATATAGCTTGAGAGTACTATCATCGGGAAGTTGCCAACTGTTTTGTAGTTGAAAATCTCCCCCCTCTTCTACAAGCTTAACAATCGCTGCTTGTGCTTCGGGAACCGAACCTTGATATCCTGTTTTAGTAACAAACCAGTCAAGCGATCGCGCATCTCGTTCTACTTCTTCTTCTCTGATTCCTACCTGACGACCAACTACTTGAAAAGTATACTGTCCGCCATAAAAGGAGAAATTGTGTTGATTGATCTCAACAGTAGAAGGTAAAACTCCCAGGGTAGAACGCAGATAAGGAGAAGTATTAATAATTTCTTCGATTACTTGTTGATGAGGATATTTTTCTCCTGTATAGGGATAATTTTGATAGTGAGGACTCAGTCTTGCTGTAATAAATTCTCCTCCTAAGGGAAAAATATTTAACAGCATTAATATTAAAGCTAAACTTACTGTTCCCCAGCGGATGTATTTTTGTCCCCTCCAAGCTAACAAACCCACCGCCAGAATTAAAGAAATAACTGGCAATAAAGGTAAGATATAGCGATCGTGTTTATTCATATTTAGAGAGGAAAGTAGATAGCCTCCCACCAAAAAAACGATTAGCCATCTCCATTTATTAAGAGAGGGAAAAGAAAGATTTCTTTGACGAAATGAATATAAAAATAAACCAGCGATCGCGATAACCAATAAGTACCAAGAGAGTAAATTAGGCAAGACTTCCCCATAAAAAGTCCAGGCAGCAATGGTATTAAGTGGCGGATCTCCTTCAATGATGGCTGAATCGATTGTTGCTCTTTTCCCAGAAGTAAGAATTAATAGCCAGTTAGTGCGATACCAAGGAAAAAAGACTAAAACTCCGACAAACAGTGATGTAATTAACTGAGTTAGACGTAGCCACTGACGATTTTTAAGACAACTGACAAATATCCACAGTAGGGGAAATAAGAGAAAAAATAGAGCAGTTTGTTTTAGTAACAAAGCCAATCCAAAAGAAATACCAAATAATATTGCTAATAGCCAGCTTTTAAAGGTATTTTTAACAGATTTAGCTCTTTGATTTTTAAGTTGAGGTTGTCGATTATATTGAATAAACTTCCCTTTACCGATCTGCTTTCTTGCTATACTGCTTCCCCATTCTTGCCAAAATGATGACACCGTTTCAATATTCCAGAGAGTTAGCAACCAGAAGCTAAAAGTAACAATTGCAGCAAGGGGATAATCGAGCAAAAATTCCCGACGGAAGTAATACAATCCTGGTAACAGTTGACATAAACCTGCTGCCCATAAACCGACAGAAACATTAAATAAAGCTACTCCTAAACCATAGACAGATACAAGTAATATGGCACTGTGCAGCAACATTACTAGGAAAGCTGCATCTTGGCTAGTACCAAAAAGATTAATAAAAGGAACGGTAAGAATGTAGTTTAAAGGTGGAATTTTATTAGAAATCAACCAAAAACTGCGCCACCAATCGTTACTAAACCATTGAGGATCTTGCAAGGCACGCCAATAGTTCAACGCACCGTTGAGATAATCAGCCGGATCCCAAGCAGGTACAGAACGATCTAGAAAAAACCAGATGCGATCGCCTATTGCCCCAACCAACCAAATTATTCCTAGAATACCTAAACCCTGCCACCAGTTAAGTTGCTTTTTCTGTCTCACTAGTCTCGTTTGATGTCTTCAACTTTTTAATCATCTTTACATGAGGGATGCCTGCTTCTTCAAATCTGTTCCCTATTTAGGTAAATCTTAGTTGTAGAGCAAAATTTTTTATAGATCAATTTCTCAGCAAGTTTAACAAAACTATTAGTGGTGCTATGATGATGTCATAAGCTAGTCTGAGTAATAAAAGTCACACAGTTCAAGTGGTGTAAATCGGTGCCAATCTCAGACAAAAAGCAACAAGTTGATGATTTCTCTAATGTATTAGAACACTTGGGACAAGCTGATGAATCCCAAATTGATACAGCCTTAGCCGAACGAGATGTCATCGCACCAGGACCCCAAGTGACTCCAGAAGTAATTAATCGTTTAGACATCTCCAATAACTTATAATTTGGGCAGAGCAATAGTTTGGGCATCTTTAAGAATTTCATGATAACTAGCGATCGCCACGGTGGCTCAAGTATTAGAGGTAACGTATGGTAAATCTCGACCA
>JADEWQ010000084.1 GCA_015207585.1 Pleurocapsales cyanobacterium LEGE 06147
TAGAAGATGTAAAATTTTTTGATTTGCATGAGTTATAGCAATTATCTTACAGCTCGCTCATTTTTCTTCAATCTGCTCTAAAAAGTGAGTTTAAATTCTCAACATAATCTTTTCCGGATAGATTGCATGTTATCCCAATCGGAAAATTCAAATTGGTTTTTCATAAAGATTTACCTGTTGGAAAGCGATCGCCTTTTGATATCACCCCTCTATTGTAGGTGCGATCGCTCTACTACATTCTCAGTGTTTTTAACGTCTCACGAATAATTGGGGGTAGTAAAGGGAACTGATAATAACTATCCTAGAATTGGCGACACATTTCCCTGGCTTTTGAATTTAAGTATACTGACTCTAAATAATGTGAAACTGCGATTGCTCCCTCATTAACAAATTCTATTAGAAAGTTCTGAAATCCATTTAGACTACGAATTGTTTTTATTTTTTATTTGATAATTAACTTAGATAAAAAGCAGACGGCTTAGTTTTGTGGGGCGAGCGCTATTTTTGCCAGAAGTCTACCTACAGCTCATCGAAATACTCGCCGATCTAGGGTAGATAGTTAGAGTTACTGAAATGTTTTTGCATGGGAATAACTCTTCCAATTTCTAAAAGATTTTGCTCAGTATGTTGCTCAAAGCTTACCGGAAGAAAATTTTGAGTTTCAGATTAGAAATCAATCGGGAAGAAGTAGAGAAGGGGTACAGAAGATAAGTAAAATTCATCAAACATGATTAAGTGGTCGACGACTAGCGATTTTTTGGACTCAGTGATGTTGAGAACGGTCTGAATTGGTTGAGACAAGGACTTCTGTTGGTTGTCGCACTACCATAATCCAAGTCCATCCAATTAAGAAGATTTGCAGGGGTACTCGGAACAATAGGTAAATCGGTCCGTTGACATGACCGCCAAAATTCACTGAATTCAAGGCTGCATAAACATTGGACGGGAAGACACAGATTAAAAAGACTATCGCGAATATGCCTGTCAGTCGAAAGTATTTGGGAAGCAGCAAACCAACTGCAAAAAACAATTCAACAATCCCAGTTACATAGATGAGAGAATACCGAAAAGGGACAAATTCAGGCAGCATTTGCACCATATCATCGTCCAGTAAAAAGTGACTGACTCCGGTAAACAGGAACATGGCAGCTAAAGCAATTCGTCCACAGAGACGATAGTTAATTAGCTGTTGGCTAAAGAAGAAATGTCTAATCAAAATGACGGAGGCAAAGGCAGCTAACAAAATAATCATGGCAGCCATAGTTTTGCTCCCTCCTGCTTAAGTGTCAGTAGATGTAGCCGTACACTTTTAAGCCTAGTACTTTTCAAAGATTCATGTTTTCTTTGTACCCTATCTCTTTGTTTTTTTGGAGCGAAGCTGCATAACAGACTCTTTCCCCTTTTTATTCTCGATTCCTTCCCCAGTTGTTCTCGATTGATTTCTAATCTTGAAGCCAGTTAGGTCAAGAAGCTGTATTGACAAAGATCGACAGCTACTTGGATAGCAGCAACTTCATGGCAAGTAACTGGCATACAAAGAGCTAAGAATAGGCTTTAAAAAATATTATTTGTCACTGATTGTGGCTCTTTATCTGTCCTACGACTCAATCCTAGATGATGCAAATAAATCAAGCCATGCCATACAAAAATGCAGTTCTAGACGATCGAGAACTCCAAAATGCTTTAAAAAGTCTCAATCCTAATTTTGGCGATTTTGTTACTCGCGTAGCCGGGGAAGCTTGGGGGTTGCCATTAATCGATCAAAAAACTAAAGCTTTCATTACAATTGCTGTCGATGTCGTCAACCAGGATCAGGTAGGATCGGGCAGTCCGTTTGCCGCTCATGTCGATATGGCAATCAAACAAGGAGCCACTCGTGCTGAAATCGAGGAACTCCTTTTATTCATGTGCGTTTATGCAGGCTTCAATAAGGTTGCTGGTTGCTTTGGAGTTCTCAATGAAATTTTAGGGTCTCAAACTTAAGACGAGAGGAGCGTAGCAATGATTTTAACAACAACTAGAAAGACCGATTATGCCATACGAGACCGCCAAGGCACGGCAGCCTTTTACGTGCTGTTGTGGAAGCGAAGAGGCATTGCTAGAGAACTATTCGATGACTATTGGCGAGACGTTCACGGTCCGGTTTGCGCTCGCCTACCGGGTCAACATCAATACTGGCAGTTTCATCTAGCTCGTAATGAAGGTGGTTTGTGGCCAACTATTAAAGGCATCGAGTACACTTGTCCCGATGAAGACCAATTCGATGGCATTGCCGAGTTAACCTTCAAAAGCGAAGCCGATCGCAAAACATGGTTTAAATCTGCTGCCATTCTTATGGACGACGAGCACAATATTTTCAGTAAAGCGATCGGCTACAACACCAACCCCGGCAATTCTAAAACCTATGTCGATGGCATTCCCAGTGATGACCCTAACGGTGAATTGGGAATCCTTAAATTTCACGTTATGGTCAAAAAAGCAGATGCTGTAAGCGTAGAAGCCTTTCGCAAGTACATGACCGAAAGCTTTGCACCAACCGTCGTTCGGAGTGAGTCGGTGCTCAAATTCCGACTGCATCTGTTTGAAGAAGTAGATAACTCGCGTCCGGATGCGGCTGGAGTATCTCATTACGAACTGCCAGAAAAACAGTATCAGGCTGCGTTTGAAATTGCCTTTGCCAATCCGCTGGAGATGGAAACTTTCTTTGCCTCCCCCGAGTATGCGGCTACTGTCAAAGACCAAGCCAAGTATATCGAGCGGCTTTTACCATTTCCAGAACGCACTGCTTATACCTTTGTCTACGACGGCAAGATGACTCTTGCGGGTCAGCGCAGTTCCACTGTAGCAGAACTAATTGCCAATATTGGCGCAACTAACCAATTAAAGGAGGATGTGGTTTCTCTCATGCTGGAGCAAAAACTGAGTCAAATTAACACAAATGGGTCGGGAAATGGATTGCAAAGTAATGCAAGCACATCTACTAATAAACGCACTAACTACTACAAAGATTTAGCAGCAGATTACTCTCGACCGGGACTAGTAACTTCTTATGTAGCTAAAAAACTGATAGAAGATGCCGAACGGTATATTGCCCTCAAAGAAAAGACTTTGCCAGAAATAAGTCCCGATTATACTCTAGAGCAGATCGAACAGGAAAATAAAGATTGGTGGCCGACTCATTGCGAAGCATTAAGACAGGGACGAGGCGATATCTTAACTGGCGAATATCGCGATGACCTAGTTTATTTATGTCAAGATGGTCCCTATTACGGCTTGGAAAAACAAAAAGAGCGCGAAAAACATTGGTGGGCATTAATCGCACAACCGGGAGTTACTATGTGTTGGCCCATCGTCATGTTTTATGGAGAAGTCACCTACTTTGAATGGAAGTGCATCGACGACGAAACCAATGAAACCATTGCTAAAGGCAACGTAACCTGGATGCGCCGGGGTCACAGAGGCGCATGCTATCTCAAAACTGAGCAACTGACTTTCTACCGCGATGTTTTTGCCCCAGGTGGACTGCTGAATTTAATCACCACAGCTTAGTACCATTTTGGATTTTAGATATTTTGGATTTTAGATTTGGTGAGGCACATCAAACAGAGCTTTTTCCAATCTAGATGTAGCAACGATCGAACCAAATGGTATGTGATGACAAACAATAAAGCACCCAAAAATGCAGTTTTGAACGACCTGGAACTGCAAGCAGGTTTGAAAGGTATTAACCCGAAGTTTGGTGACTTTGTGACTCGCGTAGCAGGTGAAGTCTGGGGTTTACCATTAATCGACCAAAAGACTAAAGCTTTAATTGCAATTGCAGTCGATATTGTCAATCAAAATCATAGAGGGTCGGGCAATCCTTTTACGGCACATATAAATATGGCTCTCAAGCAAGGAGCCACCCGCCAGGAAATCGAGGAATTGTTTTTATTTATGTGCATTTACGCGGGATTCAATAAGGTCGCAAGCTGCTTCGGCACATTGAACAAAATTTTTGAGCAAAGCGGTAACAGACAAATGATATCTGCAACTAGAAAAGAAGATTATGCGATACGCGATCAAAATGGGAAACTAGCCTTTTACGTTCTTCTGTGGAAAAGAAAAGGAATTGCCTTAAAACTTTTCTATGACTACTGGAAAAATGTACACGGTCCCCTCTGTGCCCACTTGCCAGGGCAACATCAATACTGGCAGTTTCACCTGGATCGTAACGAAGGCGGCATTTGGCCAACAGTTGAGAACGTAGATAGCACCTGTCCTGAAGAAGATCGGTTCAATGGCATTGCCGAATTAACTTTTGCTACAAAAGCCGATTTTCAGACCTATCTCCAAGCGTTCGGCATCCTTATGGCTGACGAACACAACTTGTTCGGTAAAGCGATCGCCTACAACACGAGTTTTGGCAATTCCAAAACCTATATCGATCGCATTCCTACAGGGGAACCAAACGGAGAACTCGGTGTCACCAAGTTTCACGTCATGGTGAAGAAATCTGATGCCGTGAGTGTAGAAGCTTTTCGCAGATATATGACAGACACCTTTGCACCAGCTATCGTCCAAAGTGATTCTGTCCTTAAGTTCCGACTGCATTTACTTGAAGAAGTAGACAATTCACGCCCCAATGACGATGGAGTCTGTCGTTATGAACCTCTAGATAAGCAGTATCAAGCTGCTTTTGAAATTGCCTTCGCTAATCCTTTGGCAATGGAAACTTTTTTTGCTTCCCAAGAGTATGCGGCTGCCGTAAAAGACCAGGCTCATTACGTCAAGCAGATTTTACCATTTCCCGAACGAAGTGCTTATACCTTTGTCTATGACGGCAAGATGACTCTGGCAGGTCAGTGCAGTTCCAAGGTTGCCGATCTGATTCTCAAAGTAGGAGCAACCAATCAATTAAAGGAGGACGTAGTATCTTTGATGAACGGCAAGCAGAACAATAAATCCAGCTTAGGTCATTATCTCCAAGGAGTGCAACACTTTGGAGTAACGGTTGATGACATGGCACAAGCTATAGAATTCTATACCGAAGTGCTAGGAGGAAAACTGGTTGTCAGCGAAAGCGGACTGGTTGGGGATACCTCTCAAAACACGCTCTTTCAAAAAGAAGAATTGGAGGCGATCGCCTCTGGCATCGATCCAGATACTCTAGATATTCCCCATCTCAGAAGTGCCAAAGAAGATGCTTTGGATATTAAGTTTATCTCTTTTGGCAATGTAGCTGTCGAGTTGATTCATTTCAGAGAAGCCGGAAATCCCAATGCCAATAAAACTTCCGTTAGCAGCATTCCTTCTCACATCGGTCATGTCAATGCCATGCACCTTTCTTTCAATGTCAAAGAAGGCATTGACTTAAATCTATTCGCCAAGCTACTGGAAGAAGAATGCCACGAGCGAGGGATGACGAATGTAGCCTGTAACCGGATCGTTCGCGTTAAATCTGAAGCCGAAAGAAAAGCTGTTGCCCTCAAGTACAATTCTTTCAAATTTTGGCATGAGAAAGGGGATGAACCAGAAATAGACTGGAGCGATGACCCGATGGAAGGCTGGTCTTTGTTTTACTGCAAGGGACCGAGCGGGGAACAACTCGAATTTAACCAGGTCACTCGTAAAGTCAAAGAGAGTTTCCGGCAAGGGGTAAAGGATTATAACGAGGCAAACGGAACCTCCTTTACCTTCCCAGAAGCAAAAGTTGCCAATTATTTAAGCAACGGACAAGTTTCTCAGCTAAGTGATGGTCTTCAAACCCAACAGCAACAACAAGAAAGCCAGCTTCAGCAAGCAGGTACTGTCCTCAGTACCAAAGAAGTTGCCGAACAGCAAGATGCTCAAAAGAAATTGCTAACTCAAACAAAAAGGAAAAATTTCATGTCAGCACAATTTCCAGGTAAGAATGCAGACTTAGTCAAACGCTTATTTTCCCGAGGCGAAGCTTTTGATTCAGCCGGATTCATCACCTTTTTTACCGACACGCCAGTTTATCAATTCGGCAACTTTGAAGTGTGTCTGGATAAAGGGTCGATAAAACAATCGGCAGACAATTTCTTTAGTCAAATCGATGCGGTTTACCACGAAATCAAAATGATTTGGGAGTTAGGGAATGTAGTGTTTGTGGAAATGGATGTTCTCTATTGGCGTAAGGATGGCTCGATGGTGTCACTCCCTTGCTTTGACATCTTCCGCGTCGAAGGAGACAAATTCAGCGAACTGCGCATCTTTATGGATGTCAATCCCGTTTTCGACCCCAGCCTTCCCGTTCCTTCATCGGCTTCTGTGCTGACCGTTAGCCAAGGAAAACAACTGATTCCTCCCGGCACGATGAGAAGACACTTTGCCGAACATCCAGAAGGTCAACAACGAGTCGCTCAAGGCTATGTCCCCAAATGGGCCCTCGCTGGTCCCAAATGGCTCATAGAAGCAGAAACTCCAGCCTCCTCAGAACAATTAACCGCCGTGGGGGAACTTGCCCAAGCTGTAATTGCTCGAGATTGGGCAAAAGTCAAGACTTACTTAACCGATGACATCTTCTATAAAGTCGGTTCCGGCGAACCCCGCTATGGCAGACAAGAGGTAGTGGAGTTTTTCCAAGAAACGTTTCAGAATATCGCCGTATTTACCGGTCATAAGGTCAGAAAGATTTGGCAGGAACCAGACATTATCACCTTGGAAATGGATGCTTATTACGAGATGGTTGGCAGTAACAAGCGGGTGACTATTGCTTGTTGTGATATCTATCGCCTGCGAGGTAATAAGGTGAGCGAGTGGCGAGTCTATGCCGATATGTCTCCCTGGCAAACTACTAATGATGTTGTAGCTTCAAAGCAAACAGCAGCAATTGCTTCAGTGAATTAAAAAACTGACAAGTAGAGATTTTTCCGAGAATGGCGATCGCTAACTTAGATCAAATCCGCCTAATTGCCCACAGATGCAATCACGTCAAAATGAGATTTTTAACTATTGTTAGTGAGGTTGTTTAATCGGATTTGAGATTAGTAGTCAGTTGTTGATTGCTACTCAAGATTGGACAAAGGCTAAATCTTACTTGAGCGATGACATCTTTTCTAAAGTCGGTTCCGCTGAATCTCGATCTGGTCCCGAAGCAGTAGTAGATTTCCGGTTTCTATTTGGAACGACTAGCAAATCTCAATAAGAGGCTCAAACAGTTGGCTAACTGTGAGCTGACCTAAATAAAAAATAAATAATTTGTTGGCTAGTAAACACTCTTACTACAAAGGCAAATCGTAACCAAAATATTAAACCGTCACCATTGGTTCTCAACCCCAAAAAATTTCAACCAAAGGAGATTCACTTAAATGACGCATCCTGAATCTGGGGAAAATGTGTTTCGTCTTTCCCCAACCACACCAAGTGAAGTTGAAGATTACCTACTCACACCCCGAGACAATCCAGAACGTCCAGCAGTATATGCTTCTGGCGACGTATATACTTTTTTAGCAACTTCGAGGGAGACTGACTTTTCGTTCAATTTCTTCGATTTTTTCCTTCCAGTAAACGGCGGACCACCACCACACTACCATCCTTTTGAACACGAGACGTGGTTTGTAACTGCAGGGGAGATTCAATATAATTTAGGTAATCAGGGAACTGATAGTATAGTAGTACCAGAGGGCTCTTTGATCTTCGGTCCGAGAAACAGAGTCCACGGATATCAAAATCTCGACTCAACCGCATCAATATCGGGGATAACTCCCGGAGCAAGAACACTTTCACTGACTACTCCTGGAGCACTAGACCTCTTCTTTGATGCCATAAGTCCGCGAGTAATAAATAGAGATGATCCAATCCCTGCTTTCAACCCTACTGATGAAGACTTTCTGAATATAGCAGAATTTTCAATTCGTACTGGTGCTGGTATCTCTTTTCCATCATTAGATTATGAACCCCCTGCAGGTACATTTGCTTATGGTCTGGTACTTCCAGAGGATGCTGAGGAAGAAGTAGTCGAGCAAGCTAAAGCTTTAGCAAAGATTGACGGTTTCAAAGTATGGACAATCGGCGATCGTGCAGGGTTACCAAAGCGACCAACATTTACTGGACCATTTGGATACGAGTATACTTCTCTAGCCAGCTTTGAAGAGACAGGAATTGAATCGTCATACAATCAGTTTTCTCTCGCACCCCAGGCTACCGATACTTTTGTCCGAGCTAACTTGATAGACAGCCAAGTGGTGGAGCCTACTCATTCTTCAGCCATTGGTGTTGCCAATCTGGAACTTAATGAAGCGGGTGAAATTGAATATAGCCTGAAGGTAACTGACTTGGATTTTGGGGAATTGGTCGAGGGGGAAACTGCTCAAACTCCCGATAATGAACTAGATGATGTTACCGGTCTTCATATCCATGCAGGGGAGCGAGGCAGCAATGGCGAACACGTATTTAGTATTTTAGATCCGAACCATCAAGATGAAACCGATCCGAGTATCACCATAAATAAAGATGGTTCTGCCACTATTAGCGGTACTTGGAATCAGACAGAGAAGGAGATTCCCTCGACTCTAAAAGACTTTTTTAGTAATGGTGGTTTACCCGGACAAGAAACTGACTTTTATTTTCAAGTCCACACCGAAGGCAATCCCGAAGGCGAGATTCGAGGTCAAATTGCTCACACTACCGATGATTTTCCCGACCCGATTAAGAGTAAAGTTCACGAAGCGTTTTATGTAAGAGAAGGAACATTATCTTTCAAAATCAATGATGAAGTCAGGCTGGCAGGACCAGATACTTTTGTCTATGTTGCACCTGGAAACGAATACTCGGTCGGCAACTTTGGCGAAATAAAAGCAGAGTCACTGGTTGTCTCAGTATTCCCACAGACAGATGATGAACCAATTGTTCCTGATGATACAGATTACAACCCAGTATATGGCAGCGAGGGTGACGATTTACTCTTAGCCGATCGCAAAGATAAACTGGTTGGAGGCGAAGGAAACGATACACTTAAAATCGCCAGCGGCGGCGACAATCTCCTCTATGGTGGTCCTGGGGCCGATCGATTTTGGATCGCTGACGGTCAATTACCCGATACAGTTCCTGAAACTAGACAAACCAATCTTCCACCACCCTTTCCACCTCTACCACCCTTAGAAGATACGAAAAACACTATTGTAGACTTTGAACAAGGTATTGACACAATTAACATTCGCGGTATAGAGGGTATATCTTCCTTTGATGACCTGAAACTATTACCAGCCTTTGGGGATCTTCAAAGTACCAGTATTCTAGCGACGGTTGACGGCATAGATGGGGAGATATCTCTGGCAAATGTGTCGGGCGTTGTGTTCAACGAATTTTCGGCTGATGACTTCGTCTTCGCCTAGTCACTGGCGGCTCGCAAGGATTCAAAAAAACCGCTCCCTCCGACGTTCGGGTTCAAAGTGAAATTTTAACAGATTCCTTGAACTTGCACTAGATCCAGAGCGAACGAAAACTTTTCTCTAAACCATAATCAGAAAAAACAATGACAACGATCGCCATTAGCGAAAAGACCAATCTACCCACTGTTATCAATGTTTTTACAGTTGAACCCGAGCAACAGCAGCGTATCATAAATTTCCTTTTAGAGCATAAGGAAATCCCGATGAAGCAGCCAGGTTTTGTCTCAGCCAGTTTCCACAAAAGTTTAGACGGTACGCGAGTGATCAACTACATCCAGTGGCGTGACTGGGAAGCCCTCGAAGCCGCTGCTAAGAATTCAGATTTTATGGCTATGGCAAAGCAAGCTGCAGAACTTGCACCTCATGATTTCCACACTTATGAAGTTGTCTTTACCATGCAGACATGAAGAGAGGTACTGGTACTCAGACAAAAAACGAAGTCTCGGAAGAAGTCGAAGGACTTGAAGAATCTGCTAAGCCAATGGGAACTCAGCAGCCAATTCAGTTGAAAAATCTCACCGGAAAAGTCCCAATTGTCACAGGTGCATCGCGAGAAATCGAACGTGCGATCGCGCCAAAGCAAACAGTAGGAATTGCCTGGCAAGATACACTCCTATAGCAGGATTCAGTAGTAGGGGCGATTGGTCAATCGCCCTCACAAAAGTCAGGTATCTCCCTAGTTCTTCTCGATTATTCTCTAACTTGAAAAGCAAATCGCGAGCTTAAATTAAATTGTGGTTTTGAGAACTAAGCATAAGAGCAAAATTAAAGGTGCAATAGATAACTCCTTGCTTATACCAAGTTGCCAACATAGCTACGGACTTCAATGGGGCGAAATGGTTCGCCCCCCAGTCCTCGCCTTTGCGTGAGGCTAAATTTTTTAAAAGCAACTTAGTATTAGTTCCCTTCCCTAAAACCACTGTTTTCCAGTCTTTTATCAACAATTACATTCACAGATTTGAGGTGAGTTATGTCAACCAAAATTCTCGGCTTATTAGAAGCTGCTTTAGAAAATTCCACTTTACAACAAAAACTTCACGCAGCTTCTACGCCTGAGCAATTTATCAAGATTGCCTCCGAAAACGGTTACCAATTGTCCTCGGACGAATTGGCAAAGACACTCGGTCAATTTCATTCAATTTTTGGACAAGTTGTCGAGTCAATGATGGATCGACTGATGGCGGAAGCTTCCAGCACAAACGGAAAAAGTCCGACAACAGAGCAAATTGCAGGAACGAATGTCGATCTAGTCAAACGCTTATTTTCGCGAGGTGAGGCTTTTGATTCGGCAGGGTTCGTCACTTTCTTTACTGACACGCCAGTTTATCAATTCGGCAACTTTGAAGTATGTCTAGATAAAGAGTCGATTAAACAATCGGCAGACAATTTCTTTAGTCAAATCGATGCAGTTTACCACGAAATCAAAATGATTTGGGAAGTGGCAGATTTGGTTTTCGTGGAAATGGATGTCACCTACTGGCGCAAGGATGGTTCAGTCGTTTCCCTGCCTTGCTCGGATATTTTCCGCGTCGAAGGAGACAAATTCAGCGAACTGCGCATCTTTATGGATGTCAATCCCGTTTTCGACCCCAGCCTTCCCGTCTCTCCATCGGCTTCTGTACTGACCGTTAGCCAAGGAAAACAACTGATTCCTCCCGGCACGATGAGAAGACACTTTGCCGAACATCCAGAAGGTCAACAACGAGTCGCTCAAGGCTATGTCCCCAAATGGGCCCTCGCTGGTCCCAAATGGCTCATAGAAGCAGAAACTCCAGCCTCCTCAGAACAATTAACCGCCGTGGGGGAACTTGCCCAAGCTGTAATTGCTCGAGATTGGGCAAAAGTCAAGACTTACTTAACCGATGACATCTTCTATAAAGTCGGTTCCGGCGAACCCCGCTATGGCAGACAAGAGGTAGTGGAGTTTTTCCAAGAAACGTTTCAGAATATCGCCGTATTTACCGGTCATAAGGTCAGAAAGATTTGGCAGGAACCAGACATTATCACCTTGGAAATGGATGCTTATTACGAGATGGTTGGCAGTAACAAGCGGGTGACTATTGCTTGTTGTGATATCTATCGCCTGCGAGGTAATAAGGTGAGCGAGTGGCGAGTCTATGCCGATATGTCTCCTTGGGTAGAGGCTTAGAGACTTCCAAGTCAAAAAAATATTCCATCGCTTTGAGTCAGAGGTACAGGGTGCAAGGGGGGAAAAATTAACTAGTTTATTTTTTGGAGTTCCCTTAGTAAGAACCGCACATCAGTCGAGCCAAATAGAACTTTGATTTTTGAATAAGGAGAAAGAAATGGCAATTGAGTCAAAAGGAAAAATTGGTGTACTCATAGAAGAGCATTTTGATGGAACGGAATTTCGTCGCTTTAATGAATATTTTCCGGCACGGGGTTATGAAGTCGAATATATCTCTCACCTATGGGGTAATGAATCATTACGCTTTGGTTCCAATCCTGAAAATGACACCATAGAAGAACACGTTACAGTCACCACTGAAGTAGAAGATATCGATCCGGCTGACTATAAAGGCATTATTTGCATCGGTGCTTATGCCATGGATCGCCTTAGATATCAAGTCAACGTAAAAAAAGGTCAGAAAAATCAGGCTCCAGCAGTGGTCTTTTTACGCAAAGCTGTAGGAACAGATAACTTGAAATTGGGCGCGATCTGTCACGGTCTCTGGCTTTTCTGTGCCGATTCAGATTTACTTAAAGGTCGCAAAGTTACTTGTGCTCATAATATCATCTGCGACGTGGAAAATGCCGGAGCAGAAGTAGTCTATGACGGCAATGTAACTGCGGATTTGGTCATCGATGGCAATTTGATTACTGGCAAGCATCCAGGAGTTGTGGACCAGTTTATGGAAGCTTTTGTCAAAGAGATGGAAAAAATTGGCACTGCTACTTTCGCTCGGTAACTTTGAGTCCTTCAATTGGAGAAAATATTATGGCAATCAAAGTAGATTTTCCCTTTTCGGATGCGATCGCCGGATACGTTACCCACTACAATTCAGCTACCGACGTTTTTGGGCTGAAAACATCCGATGGCAGAGAATTTAAAGCTCAATTAAGTCCGATGGCTTATGCCAAAGTGATCCAGAATTTCGATGAAGGCTATCTCGATGCTACCGGCATCATGAGCTCGATGCTCGTTCCCGACCAATATTTGTTTGCTTATGGAATTTTCTATCCAGATAGCGATCGCTTTGATGTCAAGCATATTATTTTTCCCGGACGTAAAAAAAATGATTATGTCTTTGAAAAACAAGATTGGTGGATTCATCAGGTTAATTCCCTAGGCAAGTTTTATCTCAAATCCCAATTTGGCGAAGGAGAATTTGACTATCGCAACTATCGCACCAATCTCGCTCTCAGCGGCGAGAAGTCCAAGACTAACTTTCGCCAAGAAACCGATACCATTTCCCGCCTCGTTTATGGTTTTGCCACCGCCTTCCTGATGACTGGCAACGATAGCTTCCTCAAAGCTGCCGAACGAGGTACCGAATACCTGCGCGAACACATGCGCTTTGAAGATACAGACGAAGGCATTGTCTACTGGTATCACGGCATTGACGTACAGGGAGAGAGGGAAGAAAAAATCTTTGCCTCCGAATTTGGCGATGACTACTATGCTATCCCTGCCTACGAACAGATTTATGCTCTGGCTGGTCCGATCCAAACCTACCGCTGTACTGGGGATCCACGCATCTTAGAAGACGCTGAAAAGACTATCAAGCTTTTTGACGACTTCTTCTTAGATAAAAGCGAACATGGAGGATACTTCTCTCACCTCGACCCCATAACCCTAGATCCGCGCAGCGACTCTTTGGGGCAAAATAAGGGGAAAAAGAACTGGAACTCTGTCGGCGACCATGCTCCAGCTTACCTGATCAACCTTTGGCTGGCAACAGGCAGACAAGAATATGCCGACATGCTAGAGTACACCTTCGACACCATTGCCAAACGCTTCCCCGATTACGATCGCAGTCCCTTCGTTCAGGAAAGATTCTACGAAGATTGGTCTCACGATATAACCTGGGGGTGGCAGCAAAACCGCGCTGTCGTCGGGCACAATCTCAAGATTGCCTGGAACCTGATGCGGATGCAGGGTCTCAAATCCAAAGATAATTACGTTGAACTGGCTAGAAAAATTGCCGAGCTCATGCCAGAAGTGGGTAGCGATCGACAGCGTGGTGGTTGGTACGATGTGGTCGAACGTCTTTTGCAAGAAGGCGAAACCTTTCACCGCTTTGTCTGGCACGATCGCAAAGCCTGGTGGCAGCAAGAACAAGCTATCTTAGCCTATCTTATCCTGACAGGCATTCTTAAAGACAAACAATATCACCGTTTGGCTCGCGAAGCAGCAGCCTTTTACAATGCTTGGTTCTTAGATGCTGAAGAAGGTGGCGTTTACTTCAACGTCCTTGCCAATGGCATTCCCTATCTTGCTGGTGGTAACGAACGAGGCAAAGGCAGTCACTCTATGAGTGGCTATCATTCCTTCGAGTTATGCTATCTCGCTGCTGTCTATACCAATTTACTAATTACCAAGCAGCCAATGGACTTTTACTTCAAGCCCATGCCAGGAGGTTTTCCCGACGATATTCTGCGGGTATCGCCCGATATTCTGCCTCCAGGCAGTATCAAAATTGGCAAGTGTGAAATCGACGGAGAACCTTATAACTACTTCGATGCCGATGCCTTAATCGTTAAGTTACCCAAAACCAAAGAGCGAGTGAAAGTTAAGGTTCAGATTGTCCCCAATAAACAAGTTGCAGTAAAAACAGACAAATGACTAATGACGAATATGGAAATCACTATAAAGAACTTAAAAGACATCAAAGTAGTAAAGCTAGTTGGAGATGTGGATGCCAGTACCGCACCAAGCGTACAACAGCAGCTCGTACCCCTAGCCGAGCTAAACAGCAAAATTCTTTTGGATATGACCCAAGTACCTTACATGTCCAGTGCGGGCTTGCGGATGTTACTGACTTTGTATCGGCAAACCTCGGCTAAAGATGGAAAGCTTGTCTTGGTAGGACTTTCAGAAGACCTTCAAGACACTATGTCTGTGACTGGATTCTTGGACTTTTTTACCACGGGTACAACCCTTGAAGAAGGATTAGCCGTACTAAATTAACAACTGAGAAAAATGGAACGAATCGATATCCATCCGACCCATATTCATGGTGACTTTAAATTGCGCCGAGGCAAGCCATTTCCTTTTGGTGCGACATTGGTACCTGGAGGAGTCAATTTCTCTATCTTTTCCAGTTACGCCACATCCTGTATCCTGGTGCTGTTTGCCAAGCATGCCCCCCAACCAATGGCGGAAATTCCTTTTCCCGAAGAGTTTCGCATTGGCAATGTCTACTGCATGGTCGTCTTCAATCTCGATTACGAGAATCTCGAATATGGTTATCGCTTGGATGGACCTACCAATTTTCAGGAAGGTCACTGGTTTGACAACCAGAAAATCCTGATGGACCCCTATGCCAAAATTATTGGCGGTCGAGATATTTGGGGCATTCCTCCCAATTGGGATGACGTTTATCAACATCGGGCACGGATTGCTTTTGATGATTTTGATTGGGAAGATGACCGTCCTTTAGAAATCCCACCAGAGGATCAAATTATCTACGAAATGCACGTTCGCAGCTTTACCCGCCATCCTTCATCTGGGGTAAAGGAAAAACATGAGGGAACTTTTGCTGGCATTCGAGATAAAATTCCTTATCTCAAGGAATTGGGCGTTAATGCCGTAGAACTGATGCCTATCTTTGAGTTTGATGAGTTTGAAAACAACCGCACCAATCCCGAAACAGGAGAGATGCTGTTGAATTACTGGGGTTACAGTACTGTAGGCTTTTTTGCTCCCAAAGCGGGTTATGCAGCGACAGGAAGATTGGGCATGCAGGTAGATGAGTTAAAAGCCCTGGTCAAAGAATTACACAAAAACGGCATTGAAGTAATTCTCGACGTTGTCTTTAACCATACAGCCGAAGGCAATGAATATGGCCCGACTATTTCTTTCCGGGGGATTGATAATAAGACCTATTACATGCTGACTCCAGAAGGCTACTATTTTAACTTCAGTGGTTGTGGCAATACGCTCAACTGCAATAACCCCATCGTTCGCAACATGGTTCTCGACTGCCTGCGCTATTGGGCAGAGGAATATCATATCGACGGCTTCCGTTTTGACCTTGCTTCAATTTTGGGTCGCGACCCCTGGGGCTTTCCTTTGGCAAATCCCCCCCTTCTCGAAACCCTGGCTTTCGATCCGATTCTAGCCAAATGCAAACTAATTGCTGAAGCTTGGGATGCTGGCGGATTGTATCAAGTCGGTTCTTTCCCTGCTTACGGACGTTGGGCAGAATGGAATGGTAAATATCGCGATGCCATGCGCAAATTCCTGAAAGGGAATGGTAGTGTGGGCGAAATAGCACAAAGATTGCAAGGATCGCCAGACCTCTATGCTTGGGAGGGTCGTGAACCGGCTACCTCAATTAACTTTATCACTGCCCACGATGGTTTTACCCTGATGGATCTGGTTTCCTATAACTGGAAGCACAATGAAGCCAACGGTGAAAATAACAATGACGGCAGCAACGACAACGATAGTTGGAACTGTGGCTGGGAAGGTTCGACCGAAGATCCTGGGATTAATGCTTTGCGGCGGCGGCAGATTAAAAACGCTGTAGCGATGCTGATGGTCAGTCAAGGAGTACCGATGATTCTCATGGGAGATGAAGTCGGTCGTACCCAGTACGGCAATAACAATACCTACTGTCATGATAACGAATTAAATTGGTTGGACTGGACACTATTAGAAACCAATGCAGACTTGTTTCGGTTTTTTAAAAACTGCATTGCTTTCCGTAAAGCCCATCCAGTACTGAGAAATCGCCAGCACTTCCAAAATAGAGATTATGTAGGCAGCGGTTATGCCGATATTACTTGGCACGGCACCCAAGCCTGGAATGCCGATTGGTCAGATTCCAGTCATACCTTAGCTTTTATGCTCTGTGGCAAGCATGCCAAGCAAGGAAATATTGTAGATAACTACATTTATGTGGCGATGAACATGTACTGGGAAGCACACTGGTTTGAAATCCCAGGCTTGCCAGAAGGAATGAAATGGAATGTTTTTGCCAATACGGGCGTTACTTCACCGGAAGATAGCTGGGAACCAGGAACCGAACCACTGCTAGAAAACCAGACCGGATTATTATTGGGCGATCGCTCTGTCGTAATTTTAGTCGGCAAGTAGAAATTAGGACTTTTTAACTGACTCAAAATTTGGTTAAGCTAACTCATTTCAATGGGTTTGAGCTTTGAGCCGGAACTTTAGTTCACGGCAAACTGCGTAAATCCTCGAAATTATCTCAATCCAAATCAAATTGAAAATTCAAGAACGAACTATGACTTTTAACGCAACTCTCGAAATCATTGACAATATTGCTCAAATCTCTTTGTCTGGAGAACTAGATGCGAGTACGGCATTGATTTTCCAAGAAAAGATCGGGGCAGCAGCAGCACAAGATATCAACACGCTCATCTTGATGATGAAAGAGCTGGAATACCTGTCTAGTGCAGGTTTGCGGATGCTCATCTTTACCAAACAAAAAATGGGACCTGGTGTTGCGATCTATGTTGTCAGTCCCCAAGAAATGGTTATGGATACTTTAGAAAAGACAGGCTTTCACCATAGCGTAAATGTCATCGACGAGTACGATGCAGCCAAAATTGCCAGCGCATTAAGTTAGTGACTCATCGAAAGCGACGGGAAGCCGAGACCTCTCTAAGACTGAGACGGATGTCCCCCATCCCTTTGTGAGGGGCTGTCACCTGGGGAAACCCCAGATGCTTGTAAGCCCCGTCATTTGTTATTGGTACAAAGGACGCTCTTCAGAGGGGGCCTGAGATGCAGACAAACTTCAAGGGAAAAATTATGGGCGATCGCCATCCATTTAAAGAGCAGCTAATCGAGGAAATCAAATCGCTGCGGCAAGAGGTAACTGCCCTCAAAAATGAAAAAGCGGCTTTCGAGGTTCAAAGGAAACTGCTTGAAAATTTAGTGGATACAGAAGGCTTTTCTGTCGAAACAGAGGTGCTGAAGGTCTCGTTACAAAAAACGCTAGATCTGGCTACCGAACTGACTCAAGCCGAAAAAGGCAGTCTTTTTCTGCTAGAGCCTTCTGGAAAAATTGTCGATGCCATCTTGTCACGCTCGGAAGTTACGCCCAAACAAACAGCCAAACTCATTGGAACTGTTTTAGACAAGGGCTTGGCTGGTTGGGTTATTCGTCACCGTCAGGTCGGATTAATTGCCGATACGGAGAAAGATAGCCGCTGGCTGACCTTGCCCGACCAGCCTTACACCGTTCGTTCTGCTCTAGCTGTCCCAATTCTCAGGGGCGAAAAATTGTTAGGCATTATTACCCTGTTGCACTCTCAGCCAGATCGCTTTAGTCTGCAAATTGCCGAGCAGATGCGCTTAACTGCCGACCAGATGGCTCTAGTCTTGGAAAATGCTCGCCTCTACTCGAAACTAGATAAATATTCAAAAGCTCTCGATGCCGAACTCGAAACAGGGAGGCAGATTCAGATAGACTTTCTACCCTACGAAATCTATCAGCCTGCCAACTGGCAAATTGATGCCCGTTTTTATCCTGCCCGTCAGGTATCCGGCGACTTCTACGATACTTTTTTCCTTCCCAGCGATAATGTAGGGTTAGTTATTGCCGATGTGTGCGATAAGGGCGTGGGTGCCGCACTGTTTATGGCTCTGATGCGCAGTTTAATTCGGGTCTTTTCCTCTCAAGCCAAACTACAAGGACGTACATCAACCATTCTCGAAGAAAATCAGCCCGTTCCAGGCAGCTGGCTCGGTCAATCGATGTTAACCAATTTATCTCACCTCGAAGCTCTTCAAGCTGTCTCCCTAACTAATAACTATGTCGCTCAAAATCACTGGCAGTTGAGCATGTTTGCCACTCTGTTTTTCGGAGTGCTAGATCCTGTCACTGGCTTGCTGACTTATATCAATGGAGGACACGAACCTCTTTTTATCCTTGGTAATTCTGGTATTAAAAACACTCTTAAAGCCACAGGACCTGCGGTGGGAATGATGCCTAACGTAAAGTTTGCCATCAAGCAGATTCAACTCGAACCCGGCGATATCTTGATTGGCTATACCGACGGAGTGACTGAAGGGAAAAACCCTGATGGAGAGTTATTTACTAACAAGCGGCTCATCTCACTCCTAGAGCAACCCGCTGCCTCAGTATCCCAATTGCTAGATCGCATCAAAACCAACTTGTTCGATTATATCGCCGATGCACCCCAGTTCGATGATATTACCATGCTTGCAGTGCAACGGGTCTTCTAATTTTTAAGTTATCTAATTTTTAGACATAGCATCTTTGATGGAAACTTTAATCGTACCCGGAACCCTAGATTCTTTAGGCGCGATCGGCCAATACGTTACCAGAGCAACTTCCGCAGCGGGTTTGGATAAAAAAGCTGCTTACAAGCTGCGTCTGGCGGTAGACGAAATCGCTACCAATATTATTACCCATGGTTATCAAGAAGCAGGGTTAGAAGGAAAATTATACTTATATGCCGCTATTGACGAATCTATTTTAACTATCTTTCTTGAAGATACTGGCATAATCTACAATCCCAAACAACAAATACTTCCCCAAAAAGAAGAGTTGCAAAAGGTACTAGATGAGCGTTCGATGGGTGGATTGGGTATCTATCTTGCCCTTGGGGGAGTTGATGAATTCCATTACGAACGGGTTGGTAATCGGAATCGAAATATTTTTGTCATGCATCGAATAATGGTTTAATTGAATGGAATACACTATATCCCAGTTTTAGGATAAGAGTTTTGTACTCGGCTTGCTTCTCTGTTTGGCAAACTCGCTAACAAAGTCTGAGTTCGCTGGGTAATTGTATGCCAATCTTCTGACATCACCAACGACTTAGGAAAAAGGTGACTGGAAAGTCCAACCGCGATCGCCCCTGCTGTTAACATTTCTTTGGCATTGTCTGGGGTAACGCCGCCAGTAGGAATGAGAGGAATATACCCTAACGGACCTTGTAAACTCCTGAGGTAATTTGCTCCACCCATAACTTGGATAGGGAAAACTTTAACAGCACTCGCTCCTGCTTGCCAAGCATTAACAATTTCTGTCGGGGAAAGTGCTCCCGGTACGAGAGGTATATGATAATTATTGACTGCCACTTCGAGTATAGTGTAATTCAAATGGGGACAAAAAATAAATTCAGCCCCGCAAGCGATCGCTTCTTTTAATTGTTGAAGTTCTAAAATGGTTCCGGCACCGATCTGACAATCGGGTAGTTCTTCTCTCAGTTGAGAAATTAATGCTTCTGGGCGATCGCTATTCCAGGTAATTTCGATTAGTTTAATACCTCCAGCAGCAACGGCCTGAGCCATAGCTAAACCAATTTCCCATCGAGGAGAACGAATTACGGCGATCGCTCGATGCAACAACAATAATTGTTGCCAAGAGTTGCTAACATTGAGTGGTGTCATTAGTTATTGGGAATGGGGAACAGTCAAGAATTGATAATTGACAATGGATAATGAATAATTATCCATTGACTCCTGACTCGGTGATTTCTTGATTGATAACTTTTGACTGTTTATGATAGAGAAGCAATCCTACTTCTATAGGCTTGGTTATCTAATCCATTTCCGACCTTAGCAGTTTGTGGATCGAGCTTTTTTTCTAAAGCTTTAATCCGTTCTGATGTTGCTGGGTGAGTACTGAGAAATGTAGGCACGGAACCGCCTTTTTCCAGCAGTTTTTGCATAAAGCTAACCATGCCAATAGGGGCATAGCCTGCTTGTTTAATATTGGTTAGTCCAAATTGGTCTGCTTCAAATTCATCTTCGCGACTATTGGGACGACGAAGAGCCAAATCTACCCCTATCTGAACGGCTGCATTTCTATCTATACCTGCAGCTGAGATTACTCCTTGGGCGATCGCCTGTTGACGCATTTGCTTAATGGCATGACGACCAACAATATGACCGATTTCGTGCCCGACTACGCTGGCTAATTCTGCTTCGTTATCTGCTGCTTGCATTAAGCCGGTATGAATATAAACAAAGCCTCCCATTGTAGCAAAGGCATTGATACTTCGATCTTCTACTACTTGAAATGTATAGGGAAGATCGGGGCGATCGCTACTTTTTGCCAGTCGCTGTCCAATCTCATTTACGTAACTATTAATTTGTTCGTTGCGAGAGATTCTTACATTACCAGAGTTAACTATTTGTTGATTAATTTCTTTTCCTAGCTGTATTTCTTGTTTATCGGATATAGTTGATAGTTGGATAACTTGCGCTCCTCTTAAAATCAGATCTAACCAAGAAAACCCATAACTGGGCATCACATTGACCAGACCTATACTTAAAGCAATTAAGAGCGAAAGCAAGCCGTACAGCCATTTTTTACGAAAACGCCACGAAAAAAAAGAAAATAACTTAGACATGAGCGAGCTTAGGGATGAAAGATAGTTACACCCTTAGCAGACGAAAGCTATTTGCTGTAAGTTGCCGCCTATACTTACAATTATTTCTATTTTTATGCGTATTGCTAATTTTTCAAACTATGATAGCGATAAAAATTGAATAGATCGAATAAGCCGCCAACAACCCCACCAGCTAACCCTAGAGTAAAAATCCCTTCAAGAGGGCTGCCACTACCAAAGATGGCAAGGAACTCCAATATTTGTATAGCTCCGCTTTGACCCAGAAAGGCTAAACCAGGAATGTAACCTACTAGTAATAATGTAGCTAATATTCCTCCCATTAGGATAATCGGAGCAGTAAAGCTCAGAGAAACAGTCAGAAACAGTGAAAGAAGGAGATTAAGCACGATTCTCATCTCAAAGTTCGTACATAAAGCCTGATGAAATGGAATTAACCATTTCTGCCTATTTAATAAGATACGAGCAAATCCTCGCTCTGGCTGGAAAATTTAAAAATCTTAAATTTTTATAAAAAAGCTTGGTGAATATTATTTAACTTAAAAACCTAATATTTGGTAATTGGTGAATGATGACTGTTCCCTAATAAAAAATTTGCAATTCTTATTTTTAGCTAGCTGTTTACCCCATAAAATCCCCACCGTTTCCACAAACTTTTCGATTGTTTTCCACATTTTACCCAGAGTTTTCCACAAGCAATTACGTAAAAATCAACTCTTGAGTAGAGAATCGAGGATTTTGTTGCTTTATTTTTTTTTGCTCATTTTCTGGCAATTTTGTAAACAAAAGTAACAAAAAAGCTCCGTAAACCCCGATTGTTTTGTAAGCTATTCGTTTATGTAAAGATTTTGTTTACATTTCGTAGCATTGACAATACTACCCCCTCTTAGAAGAAAATAATTCGACTACCACCTATAAAAACCTTGTATCTCTATTTTCGCGACTAGCTCATTGAGATAGAGAGTCTTGGCTTAAAATAGGCAATTTTTATTTGCTGGAGCTTTAGAGGTAACTATGACAACCCCAGTCAGCATTTTGGCAGAAATACCTGAAGAACTGCATGAATCTTTAAAAAACTACTTGGAAACCCATCCAACTTGGGATCAAGACCGGGTTTTTGCCGCTGCTTTGTCTCTTTTCTTACTACAAAATAGTAGTGGACAGACCAAGACAACTTCCGACAATTATCGTGCTTGTGCCAGGGTATATTTAGAAGCTTTATTTCAACAATCTAGTTAATTCAATAAATGCGAATGACCCAAGCAAGTCCAACTAAATTGGTAATCCCCCAACTAATTGTCGGTCTGGGGAATCCAGAACCAAAATACTATAAAACTAGGCATAATATAGGTTTTGATGTAGTTGATGCCATCGCAGATTCTTGGCAGATTTCCTGGAAGGAAAATCGACGCTTTCAAGGGTTATTCGCTGAGGGACTAGCACCCCATGGGAGTAAGATACGCTTGCTCAAACCACTGACTTATATGAATCGTTCCGGACAATCAGTTCGTGCTCTCACGGATTGGTATAATTTTACTCCTCAATCGGTGTTAGTTATCTATGACGACATGGATTTACCAATAGGACGACTGCGCCTGCGGCTATCTGGTTCTGCTGGGGGACATAATGGGATAAAATCGATCATCTCTCACCTTGGCAGCAAAGATTTTCCTCGCTTGCGCATTGGGATTGGTAAATCCGACAGCAAACAAGAGACAGTAAATCACGTTCTGGGCAAGTTTTCGCCAACGGAAGCAAAAGCGATCGCACAAGTATTACAACTGGCAGTAGATGCAGTGGAATTTAGCCTAAAAGAGGGAATAGAAAAGACCATGAGTATTTACAATAATCGCAGCGTTGCTATTTAACAAGCCATGTCGCTTAAACGAAGAGTTCGCAAAAATATTTGGTTAAATGAATGGAATGATATCGTTCGCGGTGCATCGGGCGGCTTCTTGTTAGGAACTCCATTGCTCTACACGATGGAAGTATGGTGGATTGGTTCTTTCGCAGAACCTCCACGATTGCTAATCTCATTGCTAACCAACTTTGTAGTTGTCTTTTTATTAATTCGGACTGAAGGGTTTCGCAGAACGGGTAAAATTGGATTAATAGATGCACTGATGGACAGTATTGAAACTCTAGCCATCGGAGCTATATGTGCCGCTATAATTTTGGTTCTAATTCGTGAGATTAATCTGGCAACATCAATTAACGAAGCGTTGGGAAAGATCGTTTTTGAAAGTGCGCCCTTTTCACTCGGGGTAGCAGTTGCCAATTCAGCTTTAAGTGGCGATCGCGACGGAAGGGAGCGAACCTCTCGCAATAATCTTTCCAATGGTCAAAAGCATTTATCCTCCCACTCTAAAACAGCAGAAATTAACGCAACTCTAGCAGACATCGGAGCTACTTTAATCGGTGCTATTTTTATCGCTTTTAGTATTTCTCCCACAGAAGAAGTGCCCATGTTGGCTGCAGCCATGACACCACCTTGGCTTTTAGCAACAATCGCTGCATCTGTGTTAATTTCCTACGGGATTGTTTTTGTATCCGGATTAACTAACCAAGCTAAACGTCAACAGCAGCAAGGTTTATTTCAGCGTCCTCTTAGTGAAACGGTAATGTGTTATCTAGTTTCACTTCTAGCTGCAGCATTAATGCTATGGTTTTTCCATCAACTCAGCATTGACGATCCCTGGACCGTCTGGTTAAGTCATACTATAGTACTCGGACTACCAGCAACGATCGGTGGTGCCGCAGGAAGAATAGTAGTATGAGCCAATTAAATCGGCAATCTAATCTTTCTAAGCAACCTCAGCAACGAGAGCGATCGCTTGCCGAGTGGGTAACCTTTGCTATATCGCTGATCGTGCTGTTGAGTATTGTTGTGTTGGTATTTTCTAGCTGGTTAAAAGTAGGAGAGCGACCTCCAGTTTTAGTGCTCGAACGTAGTGGCGAAGTGCGTCAAATCGAAGGAAAATTTTATGTTCCTTTCACTGTGACAAACAGCGGTGGGGAAACTGCCAATACAGTCCAAGCGATCGCCCAATTGCGCATTAACGGAGAAGTGAAAGAAACAGGCGAACAGCAATTTGACTTTTTAGCAGGTGGCGAAGCAGAAGAGGGAGAATTTATCTTCAGTCACAATCCTCAAGATGGGGAATTAGTTCTGCGCGTTGCTAGTTATCAAAAACCTTAAATTATTTTAAGTTCCTCAAAACATCTACCTCACCACAGATGTACTAAGCTTGGCAGTCTTGAGAAGATAGCCATATAGTCTTAATTTGTATAACAAAATTGTCAGTAACACCCTCTTTAGCACCAATTAACGAGTGGGAACTTGTTTTTCGCTTGGGTCTTGCCGTTATTTGTGGTGCAATGATTGGTTTGGAACGAGAAATTAAAGATAAACCTGCAGGATTAAGAACTAATGTCCTGGTTAGTTTTGGTACGGCGTTGTTCGTGCTAGTTACCATTCAGACAGGAGCTGCTCAAGTAAATTCTGATGTATTGGGAAGGGCAATTACAGGGATAGCTAGTGGTATTGGTTTTGTTGGTGGAGGAACTATCTTACGTGACTCTCGGATTCGAGGTCTTACTTCTGCCGCCGCTATCTGGGTTTCAGCAGCTCTCGGTATTGCCGCAGGTTGTGGGTTGTGGTTTATGGGGTTAGTCGGTGCTATTGCTACCTGGCTGATTCTCAATGTGCTTAAAAAAGTAGAGTCATATTTTTAGTAAATTGATAGATTGATTATTGACTATCCCTCCCTACCTTATAGAAACCATTTGAGATCTTAAGAAGAAGAGGAGCGTCAATGTCTGACCACACCCCACAGGATTGGAACCCGCGGGACCCAGCAGTGTTGGCCGATCAGCGTCACGCCTACGACGAGCTGCGCGAGCGGTGCCCCGTTGCGTACAGCGATGCGATGCACTGGTCGCTCTTCCGGCACGCGGATGTTGTGGCAGTGCTGGATGACCCGGACACCTTCATCAACGCCTCGCGGCATCATGCCATCCCGAATGCCTTGAACGGGGCTGAGCACGCGAAATACCGCGAGATCCTAGCGCACTACTTCTCAGACTCCGAGATGGCAGCGATCGAGCCTACGTGCCGGGAGATCGCCACGGATGCCATGCAGGCGCTCGAGCTGCCGGGTACGGCTGACGCGGTGGCAGATATTGCCGAGCCGATCGCGCTCCGAACGATGTGCGCGTTTCTCGGCTGGTCGCAGACGACGTGGGAACGCGTCCGCGGCTGGATCCACGGCAATCGGGCGGCGACGTTCCATCAGGATCGGGAGGCCGCGCGCACGCTCGCGGAGGAGTACGCGGCGATCGTGACCGAGGCGCTCGAGGATCGCCGTCGTCAGGACATCCGGGACGATGTCACCGGCCAGCTCATGATGACCGAGGTCAACGGTCACCGCTGGAGCGACGAGGACATCATCGCCACGCTGCGGAACTGGATAGCAGGGCACGGCACCGTGGCCGCAGCAATCGGCATTGTCATTGCGCATCTAGCCGAGGACCAGAACCTTCAGCGCCTTCTACGCGAACAGCCGCAGCTAATTCCAGCCGCCATCGATGAAATTCCACGAATGGACGGTCCATTGGTTGCCAACACCCGGACAACAACGCAGGAAGTCACGCTCAACGGCCGTACAATTCCCGAGGGCGAGCGGATCTCGCTCATGTGGATCGCCGCTAACCGGGACCCCCGAGCGTTCGACGCCCCGGACGAGATCCGGCTCGACCGCGATTGGCGGGTCAACCTGCTCTACGGCGCGGGCATCCACTACTGTCTGGGAGCACCGCTCGCCCGGCTGGAGTTGCGCGTGACCGTCGAAACGCTGCTCGCCCACACCGCCGAGATCTCGCTTGCCTCACACGAGCCGCTGGAGCGCGAAACCTACCCCGGAAACGGGTTTGTCGCTGTACCAGTGCGTATTCGCTAAAGCCTGTTAGCCGGTTGTGCACTTTCTCACCGACCCTATCAGCTTTCGCACCCGATGCCATCGGAGTCGCCATCAAAGCCATGCGGACCGGTGTCAGGGCTTGGAAGCGGTGTTGCCCGATGTCGCCGCAGTTAAGGTCACCTGAGCTCGACTTTATCCAATTCAAGCAGCGTAGCACAGAAGGCTAGACCAGCAATCCAATAAGGCTTTTGGTATTTTTACCATATCGGTTGTTGGACTGGAGGATTGAAAAAGTCGAGTTTGCCAAAACCGCTGACGAACGAAAGCCAAAGCATCAAAGAAAGTGGGCAGTGTTTTGGCATACCAAGCGGTCTGAGGCAGTGAGGAATCCATTTGCGATTGCAGTTGATGTGCCAATAGGTTTCGACCAGTTTCATAAATCTTGTCCAACATGGAAACAAACACCTTCAATCCTGTTTGCGTTTTCGTCTTTGCCATCAAGTCTTTCACCATCTCGACACTCTCAAAAATGACACCTTGACAAACACGAGTAATGTGTGGAAATAAGCGATGTTCAATGGGGTTGTACTTCGAGGTGTAAGGTCGATAGTGAGCAATCCGAATCTCCACGCGATGTCATTAACCAAGGCTTGTAAATCTTGTTTGAACAGGTACTGGCGTGCAGTGTTGCTACCTCCACCATCACACAACAGCAAGATAGAAGTGGCTGCTGGATACTGCACTCGTCCATACTGCCTCCACCAATGACCAATTGCATCGCAAGCAAATTCTGACGTGTCATGAGAAGTACCAATGTGGATAAAGCCAAGATTGAGTGCCAAGTCATACAAACCGTGTGGAATTGCTATGCCTTGTGCTAGTGACTTCCAGTCATGGTCGAACACCTCAATTGGTTCCTCTTGGGTATACAAACGTCCCTCTCGATACAACTGATCAATCAATTCTCTTTTTTTATATCCATGCTCACACCGGATTACCTACTGCTTGATAAGAAGCCTTGAGCCGTTCGCTGTTTTCAAACTGTTCGTTGCGCTGTGGATGTTTTTCTATTGCCAATCGTTTTTGGGCTTTACGTTTTCGGTAGTTGTATTTTTCCAACAACTGGTCAATTCTAATTACTGGATTTTATCCCAATACCAATAGAGGTATTCACAATGTGTCGCTCACAATTCAAAGAGGTAATTTTGTTGTCATCACAGGTCATGTTGGCTCTGGTAAAACGACCTTACTGCGTGTATTACTAGGACTCTTACCAATGCAGTCCGGTGCAATCTATTGGAACGATCGCCTGGTTGACGAGCCCGCTAATTTTTTTGTGCCGCCCCGCAGTGCTTATACGCCTCAAGTTCCCAAACTCTTCAGTGATTCACTTAAGGAGAATATTTTATTGGGTTTGGCTGAGGATACAGTGGATTGGGAAGGGGCGATCGCTCAAGCTGTGTTTGACCAAGACCTCGCTGCCATGCCGGAGGGATTAGAAACTGTCATCGGTTCAAAAGGAGTTCGCCTTTCTGGAGGACAACTTCAACGTGCAGCCGCTGCCCGCATGTTTATCCGTCAACCGGATCTGCTTGTCTTCGATGACCTTTCCAGTGCCCTGGATGTGAAAACAGAACAAGCCCTTTGGTCTCGCTTGATTTCGATGAAAGAAAGAAGAAAAAGTAGGGAATGGGAAGTGGGCAAGGAAACCACATCTGTTTCTGTCCGTTATGGTTGGATGCCAACCTGTTTAATCGTCTCTCACCGTCGTTCAGTTTTACAGCAAGCCGATCGTGTCATTGTGCTAAAAAACGGCAGTATTGAAGCTGAAGGAACATTTGATCGACTGAAGTAGGTTTGTGCTAAAAAACTCCACACAGTTGGAATCCAAGTCACCTTGATAGTTTTAATTATTTGAGAACTTATGTTGAAATACGTCAGTTCGATGAGAGAAATTTACTGGTGATGACGAGGAGACAGAATTCAGTAAGACCAACGCTCGTCGCTGCGCGAACAGGAGTCAGGAGAAGAATACAGAAATTTGGGAGAGAATACAAGCAGTTTAGTCGGATAGAATCTCTTTTTATCGGAAAATTAGTCTTAAATTAATTATTCTGACGACTGGCATCACGGCTCCTAACTCCTTCCCTCCACCTTTACCTAGTTTTGTCGAACTCTTAGGAAACAAATTCAGATTTATTAGATTTATTAGAGAGAGGAACAAGTTCAAAACCAAGTTGGTCGGCTTTACGTTGAAGATTTTTAAGAACCCGTTGTTGATATTGTTGTTCGTAAGCATCAATTCCTGGGTCATTGT
>JADEWQ010000240.1 GCA_015207585.1 Pleurocapsales cyanobacterium LEGE 06147
TGTTCTCGCAGGAATACTCCGATTTGGTGCTCGCTCTGTTCCGCTTCGGCACGGGGTCCACTGAAGCCGATGAGCCAATCTAGGGTAAAGAAATGGTTGTGGTAACGGTAGAAAGAGCCTAATCCGTTGACTGCGGGTTTCCCCGTCGGCAGTGTCTCACTATCTCTTTCCTGGTTCCGCGACCATTCCCTTCCCATCCCACCGTACGTTCAGTTTTCCCGAATACGGCGGTCCGACAGTCTTCATCGACGAGCATGCACAGTTGCTCTCTCGTACCTGATAAAACCGCTACCAATGTAGATGATTCCCATGGCATACAGTTTCTGATTGGGAAATTGTTTCCACCCGAAGCCTCGGCGTTTGCTTCGATAATTCAGGTAACGACGAAAGCGGATATTGATGAATCTTTGTAGGCTGCGGAACGCTTGGCTGGCATTGGTGTGACGATAATAATTCGCCCATCCCAATACCGCTTGGTTGATTTGCCTGACCAATTCATCGGGCTTAATAGGAGCCCTTCTTCTGGTAAAAGACCTAATCTTATGACGTATGTTACGCTCTTGACGCTTACTGGGAAAGATGTAGATTCTCTGTTTGCCATTGCTCGGACTGCGTCGTTTAACAAACTCAAACCCGATAAAGTTGAATCCCTCTCTTAAAGGAGTGATTTTGGTCTTATCTTGGTTGAGAGTCAAATCCATCCGTCTGGCGATCGCTTTGAATGCTGCCAATGCCTGATTGGCATTACGGCGACATACCAGAATTACATCATCAGCATAGCGATGGAGCGTAGCTCCCAGTTTCTCTGGGTAGCCTCGGGCATGCCCAACTCGATCGATTAAATTCAGGTAGATGTTGCTATACAAGGGTGAAATGGGTGACCCTTGTGGTACTCCAATTCTCTTTGGCTCTACCTTTCCCTCGTACCTCAACTACATTGAATACTGTTAACTGAAGTAGGGTTCCTTTCCTTGGGCTGGGTTATGCTGTCCCAGCCTTAAACGCGGTACTATGAACCCCGCGGACTCCTCAAACGACCCTCTCAGATTTCGGTTACCCTTATACTGAGCTGTTACAGTTGCCATCTGTATCGTTTGAGGTCTCCCGACCTAGGGTCGTAAGACTTTCATAGCGTGCTACCCCCAATACCCCGGTGCTGGAAAACGGTTCTGTTGTCTGTTAATTCCCGCCTTCTGACAGCCTTCCCGCGCAGACGATACGGTCGGCTCACACAACTTCGTATTACGAGGCTGATTTGAGTTCACTGTTGTTGCAGCCCGCTATTTGGCATCTATCGTTCAAGGTCACTTGAGCCACCGAATCACTTCGTTAACTTGACCTCCTGCTAGACCCCCGAACAGACAATTGGGGTCAGGGGACTTTCACCCCATTAGTCTTACGCCTGTATCGGCGTGCCGTCGGCGTATCTTACCACTATCCTTTTGCCCTTTGATTGACCATTGGATTTGTATTCAACTCCAAGGCATTCCTCCATTCCATGGAGGGCAATGTTGGCTAAAAGTGGGCTAATTATGCCACCCTGTGGGGTTTCGGCTTCTTGATCGTGGAATACGTTGTTGTCAACATATCCTACCTTTAACCATTCTTTAATTAATCTTCTACCGGGGAAATTCCCGATTATTTCGATTAATTTATCATGATTTATATTGTCGAAACCCCCTTGGATATCGGCATCTATCACCCATTTTTTCCTTTTATTTGGACGTGTCGCAAGCTATATCTTGCTGATTGCGTCATGGGGGCTTCTATTAAACTCAGCAAGGCTGTCACCAGCCCTGCTGGTCTTCAAAACCGGACGTGAAAGGTTACCTTCATCCGGCTCCTCAGTAATCTGGTGCTTGTCAAACATACCGTTTCAAACTGCCATCTTGAGC
>JADEWQ010000085.1 GCA_015207585.1 Pleurocapsales cyanobacterium LEGE 06147
AAAACTTATTTGCTCTATTATCACAGATGTTGGGCACTTAGTGAGAAGTTCGCTCTCGACGCGGAGCGAACCCCTCTCAACGCTTTCCTAGCGGATAAGCGTGAGGCTTCCCGCTCACGGAGCTAAAATTAAATTTAAACTATTAAGAATTAAACCAGAGCTTCCTGCCAAACCATAGAGAATCAATGCTAAAAGTAATAAAGATTTGCGTCCCAAGCGATCGATAATCGTTCCCACTACAGGCGCGCCCAGGGCAATAAATAAGGCAGGAAGCGTTAATGCCAACCGTACTAAATAATCAGCGTTTGGAACATCAGCAAAATATTCTCGCATCGCAGGAAGAGAAGGGGCAATAGTTGCACCCGACATAACCGTTAAAGTACTGATTAAAAGTAAGGTACTTTTAGTAGCAATCGAATCGGGATTAGTTTGACTCATGGTTTAAATAGAGAAGATAGTTAGCAATTTCCAAATTTCCCGATTGCTTCATTAATAAGTATGAGTTTGGCAGAGAAATATAGTTTATTCAATGTCTTTGCTAGACTACCCCAAAAAGAACTACCGAACAACTAAGCTGTTTTAATAAGGGAGTACTGATTTGGCCGCTCGCTAATCCATCAGCACCGATACGACGGCGTTGCGATCGCAAAACCACTAAATCTCGATCGCTAGCTGCTTTGAGAATCTCTGCAATAATATTATCTCCAGGAACGATTTGAACTTTAACCGAGAGTGAAGAAGAATCGGCAAAGAGTGATAATAATTGATTGCGGAGTGCTAAGATTCTCTTTTGTTCGGTTTTGGGATTGCAGACGTGAATTAAAGTTATCTCTGCTTGATTGGTTTGGGCTATAATTTGAGCAAAACGTATGGGTCTTATTGCCCAGGCAGTTAAATTTTCTACGGGTACTAAAATTCGTTTAATCGACAGCGGGGAATCGAGTAGCCGCGCTACCAAAACCAAGCAATGAGCAGACCACAAGACGCTATCGGTTAAATTGCCAAAAAGACGAGCGCGCAATCCCAAACGATCGCTCATCCCCAACACGATCGTCTTGGCGTTTTCTTCGCGAGCCGCATGAGCAATCCCCGCCGCTACGTCGCAATCTATTCTCAGTAAAGGTTTTGCTTCCACCCCTAGTTCTCTACTTAAATTTTTCGCTTGAACGAGTATTTCTTGGCTGCGAGAGATAGCAAGATCCATTTGTCGAGAATCCATGCGCGCTTGCGCTGGCGCGATCGCTAATGGAACGATCCGACCGCCTTCGTGTCGTGCTACTAACGTAGCCATTTCAATCAAGTACCGCTCCGTTTCAGGATTAGAAATCGGAACGACTACAGTAAAATCGCCGAGTCTCCTGCGGGAGAATTTACTTTCCGCCCCCGAGCTAAATTGCTCTAGAGCCAGCGGCTCAACGTCTTCTGTAGTGTCTGAATCTAAAGACAAAAATGGAGTAAAGTTATTACCTTGAGATATGCGTAACGCAATTTCTGAACTATTGCTTTCTACAACGGAGGGGCTATCTGCTGTAGTTTTCTCCACAACTGGTAAACTCTGTACGGAATTGCCCGTTTTGCTCGTGTTAAAATCCGCATCTGTGTAGACGCGATCGATTGTCTCTGGTACAAGCTTAGCAGCAGCGCGAGACGTAATTAGAGGTCCTAACACTGCTGTTACCAACATCATCAAGATTACACTATTGAGAACTGATTCGCCTATAATATTTTCTTGAAATCCTACTACTGCTGCTGCTAGAGTTGCTGCTACTTGTGGCAGAGACAAAGACCACATTGTCAGAGTTTGTCGCCAACTATAGCGATATAATCCTTTTACCACAAACGCTGCTAAAAATTTACTGCCGATTAATCCTCCGACGATCAAAAGAGTTAACCCAATTGTGTCGAGGGTTTTCATAAATGCTTGCAGATCGAGGAGCAAGCCCATATTTACAAAAAAGATGGGAATAAATAATACAGAACCGACAAACTCGACTTTTTCTTTAACAGGGCAATTGCCGACAACATCATTGACTGCTAATCCAGCCAAAAAAGCACCCACAATCTGTTCGACACCAATTAGCTGCGCTCCTACCGAAGACAAAAATAATGCTAATAAAACAAACAAAAATTGATTGCCTTCATAGTTTTTAGTGCGGCGAAAAAATTCTTTTCCCAACCAATCTAAACCGAATAAAATCGCTGTGGCGTAGATGGCTAATGATAGAAGCAAAGTTACCAGATTAGTAGTAGAAAAATCTCCTTGATTGATGCCAACACAAATTGCTAGCACCAAGAGAGCACCAATATCGGTAAAAATAGTTGCTCCCACAGTAACGGTGACGGCTTCATCGTTGACAACTCCCAAACGTCTGACGATTGGATAAGCCAGCAGTGTATGAGAAGCCAACAGCGAGCCAATCAAAACTGAAGCATTCCAATCCATACCGAACAAACGACCGACAATAGTGCCCGCGGTTAAAGGTATGGCAAAAGTCGTAAATCCAAAGCCAAGAGAGCGATTTCTGGTACGGCGAAATAGCTCTAAGTCAATTTCTAGTCCGGCAACGAACATTAAATAAATTTTGCCAATATCGGAAAGCAACTTCATGGTTTCTGAGTTGCTATTAAGTAAATTTAGACCGCTAGAGCCGAGTAACACTCCGGCAACGAGCAAACCTACTAGTCCCGGTAATTTTAGCCTCTCAAATAGTGGAGGCATCGTTAAGATAACCGCTAGTAAAATAGCAAAGTCAACAACGGGTTGTCTAAGAGCTTCTGAAAATGATTCCATATTTTTAGTTATAAGTGTTGCGACTGAGTTGGAACACTCTTTGCTGCTTCGCTTTTCTTAAATTAACCCAATTACTTGATTAAACTTGCAGCACCATTACAGTCTGCGTTTATATAGCACGAAGTCAGAGGAGTTACGGGAGCTTGCATCCTGCAAAGCTCTGACCACTTGTACCCTACTCGGTACAAACCACGCTTCGCCCTTTTTCCTGATGTTTCCAATCTTCGCGGTCGTCACACGCTTCCAAGGTTTCCTCGGAAGACGCGACCTTGGGTTTCTCACCTATAGTTGGCAGATGGTCGCCATCCAAAAACGAAGGCTGGTATAGCTTTACGATACTTGTGTAGTCGGTAGAGGTCAACCGATAGTACTGCCTGTGGACGTATCGAAACGGGGAACGCAAGTTCTAGGGACGACGGATGAAGCAGGAAGTTTTTACTGTGAGGTAAGAAGCCCACGCTGTAACGTAAGTTCAGCGTTGGGAGTTGTCACGATATAATCTGTTGAATTTCGAGCAGATTTCCCTCAGGATCGCGGCAAAAAGTCGATCGAAATCCCCACTCTGGAAATGACAATGGCTCATTGGTGACAAATTTAATTGCCTGAGTCTTTAACTGCTTACATACTTCATCTAAATCATGCACTTGGAAGCTCAACGCAATTCCGTCATTACTTTTATCATAGGACACTGAATTAGCCCTTCCAATCACATCTTCTAGGTTGTTTCGCTTGAGTAAAGCTAGTTTGGTTGTACCAGTGTTAAGTTCAGCACATCCGTCTTTTTTAGAAACAAAAGTGAGATCAAAGCCTAGAAGCTCGTGGTAAAAATACAAGCAAGCCTCAAAATTGCGAACATTAAGTCTCGTATATACAAACTGAAATTGCATCTTAAGTTTTGACTGCTTACTCATCTAACGCTCCTCTCCAAACAAAGAAAACGTGCTCTTTGTAGACATTAAAGTTACTTGTACCAAACCATCGTCAGTTTTGACAATATAGCCTTTTTCAATGTTTTCTAAAATAAGTGCTTCAGTAGAAGTATTCTTGTTAAGAATTACAGCTATTTCTTGTACATAGACTTTTAGCTGTTCAGCTTCTTCTGAGGTCAAAGTCGTAGCTTTCTGCTTGATTAACTTTTCTGAATTTGCCGTCTGTGGGTCTATCTGCAAAAATGGGTTATTATTGTTTCTATGTTTCCTTCTCCAGTCTTGTGGGGTCGTCTTGTTATACCGAATAAACTGTCGACTAAAATGACGCCTATCAAAATAGCCGACTGCTTCCGTAATCTTCTCTACCGACTGGTCAGTTTCAACTAGTAAGCGACGTGCCTCTGCCATACGGCGAGCGGTAATCCAAAAAAGTACGGTCTTTCCAGTCTCTCGTCGCACGAGGTCAGTGAGATAGGCAGGGGAGCGATCGACCGCCTTAGCCACTTCCCGAAGGCTAATCGAGTATTGATAATGCGTCTCAATGAAACGGAAAACTTTGCTCAACAGAGGTCGGTATTGAAGCAAAAATTTTTCCAGTTTTGTTAGTATCGTCGTGTCAATTAGTGTATTAAAGTCTTGGGATTTGATCTTGTTAAGTAGGTAATTAGGGTTAATGTTAACCGTTGGAATAGTTCTCGTTGTTATTGTTGCATTCATCGTTCAAATTGTAAATTTCAAGTGGTTTTCAGGTGCAAATACAACTTTGAAGCGAACGTTGAAACGTCGATCGACATCAATCGTATAAACTAAGACGACAAAAAGAAATAATGATAAATCTCCATAGATAAGGCGTGTCTATAGACATTTAGGCTAAAATTGATTGCTTTTATTTTGCTATTTGCAACAAGTTTTAGCCAGACAAGATAGAAAAGTTAAAAGAAAAATCAAATTTTTTTTGTTTTTGTCGTGAAGAAGCTCTATGTCGTCTTATATAGCAGTACGCTTTTAGCTTAGGACATAAAATGTTTCGTCTTGCGTTGAGATTCAACTTTAATAATCGTGCTTAAACCTGATTAATTAGGAAGATTTAAGCGATTATTCATTGCTGTAATAGTCTACCTGATGAGGTTTAAGAATCAAACCTCGTTCAACCAAATAAGCACTTACCGAGATGATAGCTGGATGTGTTTCACAGTAGAGATTATCTTTTTCTAGAAGATAAGAACTTTTCAAAATCTTGCCATCAAGTCCCATCGTTTTCCTTTCTAAAAGGGTAATGTCGAAAAATTGGGCTAATCTAGCCGAATACTCTTGATAGTCTGTTTCTAGAAGAGTTCTTCTGATAGTGCTGTATGAGGGCAATCTATCTGTATTGAACAGTTTCTTTAACTGCTCACTATAGTTTGAAAGCCAGTCTCTGATGGCTAAGAAGCCTGGATTTCTTGCCGCTACTGCCAATGTAAACAAAGCGATCGCATGAAAAGATAAAAATTTTTCTTATCTTTCTTATCTTGCATAGACAATTTTTTAGAACCCTGAGAAGATACATTCGTCGCAGACATAAGTTTGATTTTGCACATCATGAAGTTTTTTACTATTGCCGAGCGGCAAAATTCAGAACCGCCAAGTTCTCTAATTTTATCTATTCCGTCTCCACTTTTTGTACAGGCTATGACTGGTACACAGCGTTCGACTCAATACCAATTTCTCGGTGCATTGATTGAGAAAAATAATTCATCAATCGTCTATGAAAGCAAATTTTCGCCAATTTTAAACGATTTCCCCCTAGGTAGAGAAGATTCAAACACTCAGTTGGATACTATCATTCCTTTCATCCGTACCCAGCAAGCGGATTCTGTAAATGGTCAGACAAAGGCAAATATACGGGAAGGAATTAGAGTAAAAAATAACTTTAAAGTTGAGAAAAAAGAAATTCCTTCTTTTTGGCAAATTCAACAGAATAACTCAGATTTAGAATGGGTGAGACTTACACCAAATAAAATAATATTGGCAACAGCCGATCGCGTTTGGGTTCATCGATCCAATTCTGAGGACAGCAGCGATTTTTTTGCTCGACCATCAAGTAATACCGGTAGTATAGCAATAACAAAAAATCTTCTCGATACTGCCATTGTCCTTGCCAAGCGTGCAGCTAATTCCCATCAAAAACCTCCTGCTTTAACTCCTGCAACTTGGATTTGGAGTTTAGCAAGTAAATACCATCTTACTCACTCTACGCCACGACTAATGAAAGAAGCTTCCCGACGCTTTAAAGCTATGGGTAGAGAACCGTTGGCTGAATGGGCAGCACAGAAAGCTATTGAGGAATCAGGACACGATCGACTTGCCCTGCTTGATATTCAGTCATTAGGATACAAAGCTGAGGCAGTAGTAAAAGCTTTTGTTCCACCATCAGCAACAGTTCTATTAGATTACTTCATTCGTAGTGTGCAAAATTCAGATCCAATTGGGTGCGTGGGTTATTCATATACTTTAGAACGTCTCGCACTTGTTATTGGAGAAGAACATATTCAGGCTGTAGAAGAAAGAATGCCATCTGGTACGAATGCCACTCGCTTTCTGCGAGTTCATAGTTCCATTGGCAGTGATGTGGAACACGTAGAAGAAATAATAGAAGTGGTGGCAAAACTAACTCCAGAAGAACGTATCAAAGTGACGATCGCTTGTTATGAAACAGCATTGCTATACTTCAGTTATTCTTTAGCAAACTATCCATCTGAAGAAGAACTCCAGCAAAAATTGACAGCTTTGGAGTGTAGCACGCCTCGATAAAAATGATTGACTTTCTTTCTCTGTAAAGAAAACTTAAAAAAGTATAAATCAACTTTCAATAGTAATAAGCCTTTACTCAATCAATAATAGTCTAAGGAGGAGAATTTTATGAAATTTCCAAAAAACAGCAAAAAGCGGTCTTTTACTCTTTTAACACTTCTAAGTTCTGGTGCAATCGCCATATCTCTAGAAGTACTTCCAATTAAATCATCGTCTAAAAACCAGTCTTTAGTGCCAGCGGTCGAACAACAGTTAAAGAATCAAAAAAGTCAAAACCCGATCGACCGTATTAATAGTAATAACGATAAAGTCTTAGAAGAAATTGAACTCGATAAAGAATGGGAAGGCATTTTTGATGATAAGTCTAAAGAAGAAATATTACTTGCTGTGGGGGATGGTATGTAAACTAATTTCTGACTTAAACGAAAGATTTTTGGCTATACTTTCAGTTTTCTGTTTTGTAGTAAAACTAATTGCAGTTTCTACTCACAATACTGGTGCATACTCAAGATTAGGAAAGAATAAAAGTTAAAGCAAGCAAGTGGAATAGTAAAGATGCTCAATTTGGAGGGTGGTGTAGCAAAAGTGTTGAAGCAATTAAATATCTCTTCCCAACTCATACTTGTTGATATACAATCCAATTACTAAATCATGCATTGGAACTATCTTAGAAAAACAAATTGTTTTCCTCTGTAATCTTTTAATTCTTGTTCTCAAAGTTAAATGCTTTCGTTCAATTTTTTGCATTTTATACTTACTAACAATTCTTTCTTCTTTGGTAAGATGACGTTCGTAAGTCTTTAACTTATCAGTTAAAAATTGCTCGATTCCAAATGGTTTGAGTAATCTTTTGAGCTTCAGAAACACTCGCTCTTGTCTTCTTTACTACACAACCAATTAATGCTTACAGCTTGTGGATTGTGGAATTTTTATCTAATGGCTGCATAAAGAGCCAAGATCGAGCTAGATGCTAGTTTTCGAGCGCGCGAGCATTTTTATTTCGTAACAAGTCTATTAATAAATCAGCAACACTCTGTTTGATTCACCACATTTGTTTTTGGGATATGAAAATTAACTTTAATCAATGGTTCCTAATTTTTTCAAACTTAATCTAGTTGACTCTAATAAACCAATAGCTCTTTTTAGATTTAAACCTTTATATAAGCTTTCTGTTTTTAGAGTTTTCAAACAGCTTCCAGTTTTGATATCCCAAAGTTTAATTGTTTCATCTTCGCTACCGCTAGCTATGATTTGACTATTTAAACAAAAAGTAACTGACCAAATATAGCCACCTTTATGTCCTGAAAAAGTTTTAATTAATTCATAATTATCAGCATTCCAGAGCTTGATTGTACAATCTTGACTGCTAGCTGCGAAAAATTTACCGTCTTTACTAAAAGCAGTCGAAAGCAACCACCCTGTAGATGGATTCAAAGTTTTTATACATTTGCCAGTGTTGACATTCCAGAATTTTAAAGATCCACCTGTACTGGAACTCGCCAAAGTTTTTCCATCGGGGCTAAAGACAACTGACCAAACCCATGTTTCATGTTCTGTTAAAGTTTTAAGACATTCACCAGTACTTACATTCCATAGCTTAATTGTTTGATCCAACGAACCACTTGCTAAAATTTTACCATCTGGACTGAAAGCAATTGCCCAAACTGTAGCACTATGTTCTTTTATAATTCTCAAAACTTGACCAGTATTGACATCCCAAAACTTGACCAAATGATCTTCACTGCCACTTGCCAAAGTTATGCTATCTGGACTAAAAGCAACTGATTTAACTGCAGCACTATGTCCCTCAAATGTATTCAAGCACTGACTAGTGTTGACATCCCATAATTTGATAGTTTTGTCTGCACTACCACTTATTAAGCGATTACCTTGAGAACTAAAGGCAACAGAATAAACCCAATTGAGATGTCCTTTAAATGTATTCAAGCATTGACCAGTGTTGACATCCCATAATTTGACTGTTCGATCCTGACTACCACTCGCTAACTGCAGACTGTTTGGACTAAAGCAAATTGACAAGATCTGATTAGAATATCCTTGAAAGGTTTTCAGGCATTGACCCTTACTGAGATTCCATAATTTGACTGTTTGGTCGCGACTACCACTAGCTAAGATGTCACCTTCTGGATTGAAGGCTACAGCAAACACCCAGTTAGAATGCTCTCGGAAAGTTTTAATGCATTTACCTGTTTTAATACTCCATATTTTGACTGTCTGATCGTTACAACCACTAGCAATAAAATCTCCTTTTGAACTAAAGGCAACAGAAAATACCTGATTTTCATGTCCATTTAGAGTTTTTAGGCATTCACCAGTATCGACATTCCATAGTTTTAATGTGTGGTCATCGCTGCCACTCAATAGCATCTCACCATCAGGGCTAAAAACAACCGAACGAACTCCATCGCTATGTCCCTGAAAAACTTTAAGACATTTACTAGTATGAAAGTTCCATAATCTAATTGTGTGATCGTCACTACCGCTCGCTAGCATTTCACCATCAGGGCTAAAACCAACTGATGTAACCCAGCCTGTATGTTTTTGAAAAACTTTAAGACATTCACCAGTATGAAAGTTCCACAATCTAATTGTGCGATCGTCACTACCACTCGCTAGCATTTCACCATCAGGACTAAAAACAACTGACCAAACCTCGCCTTGATGTTCTTTCAAAGTTTGAAGACATTGACCAGTTTCAACATTCCACAGCTTAATGTTACTATCACTACTGCCACTAGCAAGCAATATATCATCAGGGCTAAAGTTAAGCGAAGTCACCCAGTTCGTATGACCTCGAAAAGTATTCAGGGGTTGACCATCTGCAACTCTCCATAAGTGAATTTCACCGTTGCTGTCCCCAGCAGCCAAAATTTTTCCATCAGAGCTAAAGACAACAGATATTATTCCACTAAAAGTTTCTGAAAAAACTGTTTTAGCAAGGTCAGAATTTTGAAAACTTACATCGTGTAGGCATATATTTTGTAAATCTGCTTGCCAAATACACAAATTTGAAAAATCATAGCCTTTCAAGTCTGTTCCTAAATGACAAAACATATTAATAATATTTCCAGCAGTATAGCCTGGTTCGAGTGGCGAGGATTGTTGGAGCATGATTATAATTTGCTTAAGTTGATTTTCAAGATTTCTTTTGCCTTTTAAGATATTAAGTAAATTATTAATAATTGGCTGAAGAATTAAACGTATTTGAGTATTTTTAATATAGTCTTTGGCGGTCGCTTTGATTAAAGCATGAAAACGAAAAAGCCTAAAATTTCGCTCTAAAATTTCTTGGTATACACTCTCGATTAACCTGCTTGTTACATACTCCATTATTACTGACTGCAAGGTAAAACTAACATTAGCTTTATATTCAATTTCGTTAGACTCTATTTTATCTATTAAATACCGTCTCGACAGAGATTCTAAACCTTCTAACAAACTAAATTTTGAAACAGAATTAACTAAATCTTCTTGTATCTGAGATAGCGTTATCGGCTCTCGATTAATTGCTAACCAGTACATAATCCTTTCTTCAATATCTATCAAGCGATTAAATTGCTGGTCTAACAGATCGCGGATATCTCCAAAAATAGCTATATCTTGTTGTAAAAACTCAGAAATATTCCCCTGAAATAAATCGCGAATAGTTGTCCCTACTATTTTCAAAGCTAAGGCATTACCGCCATAATGTGAGACTAGTTTTGCTATCTCGGAATCAGAGCCAGAAAGTCCTTTGAGTTTCAGAATTTTTGCTCCTTCTTTTGTTTGGAAACCACTCAGTTGTAATGTTCTAACTAGAGACGTTTCTCCTTCCATTATGGCTACTTGTTTGAGCTTTTCTCTTGCCGTTAATAGCAAGCTGCTTTGGTGCTCTGATTCTCCTATTCGTTCGAATAATTTGTCATATTCTTCGTATTTATCATCGCAAATTCCTGCTCGACTACGATTACATAAAAGTGACTCAACATTATCAAGTATTATCAAACAGCGCGATGAACGTAAACACTTAACTAACAAAGATATTTTTTCATTTATGCTTTCTGGTAATTCACTTTTAATATTTTGTTCGTCACATAAAAATTGAATTAAATTAACTAAAATATTTTGAATAGGTGGAGCATCTCTTAGCGAGCGCCAAATAATATAATCATATTTGTCTTTAATTTGCTCTGCTAGTTTTACTGATAGAGCCGTCTTGCCGATTCCCCCTATTCCTACAATTGCTATTAATCGACAGTTATCTTCTAACAACCATTTACTTAAAGTGGTTAGCTCTGAACTTCGTCCGTAAAAAACAGACACGTCAATAGCTTCGCCCCAGTCAATTCGTTTAAGCGAGCTTCTAGTTAATTCTGGTAAAGTATAATCGTTTGACTCTAATTCTAAATTTAATGATGCAAATAAAGTAGCGACCGAGCGTCTGTCAACTCCTCGATCGCGAGTTAGTATTTTCCCAAGAGTAGCAGTTGTTAATCCAGTGCGATCGCTTAACTCTTCTAGAGTAAATTTATAGCCTTTATTATCCCGCAGTTCCCATTCGAGTTTTGCATTTTGAATCTTTTGCCAACCTTCACTAGTAAGTATAATGCCGCGGCTACGTTTTGATTTCTTCTGGTTCATCTTTTATAGATAAATACAAGTACATAAACCAACTAAGAATATTGTCAAGAGAGGTTTGATTAAAGGCGATCTCGCGAAGCGAACATATTTGACTTTCGACTACAAGTGCGATTGGTGGAATAAACTTAGGGCGAAAAGGAGATAAATAAACTTTATTTGCTCTTTCTGCCTCAGTAACAGCTTTAGTTTCTTTCTTTTCTTCTCAGTGAATAGTGTCGCTCTAGACTTTATCACTAAATTTAGAGCAAAAGTAAGTCTTTTTACCGATCAAAGTGTACCTCACCTTTGTGAAACGTTATAAACTTTTATATGTTTATTAAAATAAATATATATTTATTCACAAATAATATATAAATTTTTTTAAATCGATTGAAGTTTTTGTAAACCTTCATCAGTAAAAATTAAGCCTCGATTGCGTTTTTGCTGCTGAATCACAATAAATACCTGTATAAAATAAAAACATCTGCATTAACTATTAAATAGATGAGTTTTTGCAATCATCAAAACTATTAGGATGTAATTATTCTTACCTCTAAAAAAACAATTCCCGTTTCTAATTTATTTGGTTTTCTTACTCAAAAAAAATATACTCCTAAGCCAAAAAAAATAACCCTTACAAAAGCATTCAGTATTTTTTATATTTAATCATCTATAAAAATTGCTCTAAAATTTATCTCATTTTAAAACAAGTTTCAGATCAATGAGGTACAGCAAGAACATTTTTGGTAATATTTCTCTAATTCAGGATGAAACCTTACTCAAAAGATTTACGACAAAAAATAATTGATACATATCTTGAAGGACAAGAATCAATCAGACAAATAGCTCAACGCTTTAAAGTAAGCAAAAGCTTCGTACAAAAATTATTAAAACAATACCGGCAAACTAAAATAGTAGCTCCTAAACCTCGTCGAGGGGGGCAATTACCAAAATTAAATTCCAAACAAATAAGTTTAGTGGCAGAATTAGTCGAACAAAATAATGATGCCACTTTGCAAGAGTTATGCAATATGTTAGAAAATCAGATTGGAGTTAGAGTTAGTCGTTCAACAATGAGTAGAATTGTACGAAAACTCAAATCATCTTAAAAAAAAGAGTCCTCACGCAACTGAAAAAAAGGAAAGCATAAAAAAGTGTGGGGCACTCCGATCAGAACCCCAAACGTACAGGAGTGACTTACAATGCACTCCTGTCTGTTGAAATTAGTTCAGCTCCCAATTCATTGTACCAGCTCAAGATTTTGCTACTGGGCATTAGTCCCACGATCTGGAGGCGGTTGTTAGTGCCAGTTTCAACCAACATTGCCGAGCTGCATCACATTATTTAGATCGCTATGGGCTGGGAGAATTGCCATCTGCATCGCTTCAGAATCTACGCTAAAGAGTATGGCATCAGCTTCTCGGACAATCCCCATGAAGTTCGTCGCCTAGCTGACTTTGACTTCCAGGCTGGCGATCGCCATGTCGAGCATTATGAAGTTGTAGAAAATTTTTTACCCAACAACGATAAGAAGGAGTAGGTCTCAATCAATGAAACCTAGCGTAGACTAGCACATCGTTATACAGAGATTACCTCATGACAATTTAAAAAATCAAATTCAGATCGCCAAACTCATGCCATAAATAGCCTTGTTGTATGGCTTGAGTGTAAGCAGACTGAATAATTGCTGGTGGTAGAAAAGCTGCGAGCAAATCGAGGTGACTTGCTTGGGGTTCGTGCAGTCCCGTTAATAAACCGTCTACTGTTTGTAAGGCACGATCGGCCGTAATATGTAATCGCGTGTATCCCTGTCCGGGTTTTATTTGACCTTGCCCGTCGCTCGCAGACTCTAACGCTCGCACGACCGTGGTTCCGACTGCAATAATCCGTCCTTTTGCTTGGCGCGTTTGGTTAATCTTTTTGGCAGCCGCTTCACTGATGAAATACGCTTCCTCAGATACCGGGTGTCGAGCATCTAATTCGTCGTCCATGTATGAGGAAAGCCCTGTATGCAACACAATATCAGTGGTTTCAATGCCTCGACGCTTGAGATCGAACAGTAGTTTCCAGGTAAAGGCGCGTCCGGCAGATGGCATTTCCGCAGAGCCAGGTTCTTTGGCGTAGACCGTTTGATAATCATCTAAATCCCACGGTGCCGCTACATACTCATAACGAATTGGCTGTCCCAAGCGGTAAAGTAAATTCATCAACGCAGTACCGGATTGTGAAAAGCGCAGTTGCCACAGACGAGGAATATTGGGGTCGCGATCGCCTACGGTTGCGGTGAGATTTTGCCCGAATTTAAGTTCTAGACCGCTTTGCAGCCCACAATCAAACGAGTTTGACCGTTGGCACAGCAGCAATGCTAACCAGGTATCATCCGGCAGACGTTGGGCAAGTCGAACTTGTAAACAAGGTCCGTTAGGGATAGCGCATCCGTTGAGGATAGCAGGAAGGGTGCGACTTGAGTTAAATACCAATAGATCGTCAGGACGCAGAAACGTTCCCAAGCGATCGAAGCGAGAGTGTTCTACTTCAAAACTATCTCGATGAATTATTAAAAGACGCACGGCATCGCGAGCAATGCCGCGCCGTTCTGCGGGTGCTTGTGCCGATAGTTCGGGGGGAAGCGCAAAAGAAAAGGGAGCAGACATAAAATGAATTTCCTTATCGAAAGTGAGTTCCAGCAAAAAAGAGAATGCTATAGCAGTCCTAAATGATTTATGAACGCGATCGCCAATAGATATCAGCATCAAGTAGGATTGCTATAGCGCCATTAAGCAACTTCTGCGATGGCTTCTCCTGTTTCTTCATCAGGTTGTGCCTGGAATCGTTGCCCATTTACAGATTGAGATTCGTCCGAGGCAAGGTAGATAAAAATATCGGTCACTTCGCTGGGATTAGCCCATTGATTGGGGTCTTCGTCAGGCTCGGCAGCGCGGTGCATGGCGGTGTTCATATTGCCGGGATCGACCCAATTCACCCTGACGTTGCTATCTTCGAGTTCGGCTGCCCAGGTTTGCGATAAACCTTCTAGTCCAAACTTAGAGATGCCATACGCTCCCCAACCTGGATATCCAGTAATGCCAGCATCGCTAGTCACATTGATAATCGAACCGCCTCGTTCGAGCATAGCAGGCAGGACTTTTTTAATCAGCAGAAACGGTGCAATCAAATTAGTATTAAGGACATTGTGAAAGTCTACTAGCGGATAATCGAGCAGGTAAGGCATAGGAGTCGGACCAATCGTAGAAGCATTGTTGACCAGAATATCTAATCGTCCTTGAAATTCGTTTAAGGTCGTGGCAACAACTCGCTCAATCTCTTGCGGTTGAGCTAAATCGGCGGCGATCGCTAATACAGTTACTTCTGGAGCGGTGGCTCGAATCAAATTACAAGCTTGCTGAAGTAATTCCTCTCGCCGCGCAACGATTGCTATGCGCGCCGCACCTTCACGAGCAAATTCGATCGCTAGTTGCAAACCCAATCCTTGAGAAGCTCCCGTAATTAAGGCATATTTCCCTTCTAGTCTTTTCATCGACAAACTCCTTAGAGCGAGCTTGATTTACTTTTGAGTTCAACTAGTTTAATCATACTCGTTATGACTATGATTTAGCAAGAAGCGATCGCTACCGCAACGGCGAACCAATTTCCAGCTCGTTTGTAGAGTCTGCCGCCAATCAATTGATCTGTAAGCGATTCTTTAAAAAGCAACAAATGGGTTGGACTCCAGAAGGAGTGCATCTTCTTCTCAATCATGCGATTGCTACTCTTGAACGAAGAGTTAAATAGTAAATTCCAGCAATGGTATCCCGAATTGACAGTCAATTGATTTAGTTAATTGCTAAGTAATTTACAATATTCAAGAACAGATAAAACTGGGGCTATCCAAAAGCGATCGCTATGTCTAAAACCTTGAGAGGAGATTTCTCCTTAAGCCAAATCACTATCCAATATCATAGCCTCGCAACAAACGACGTTTTTTAGCTTTTGAGTATAGTTTGACCCCTGTTTCATAATCGGGGCAAATGGTAGAAATGGAGCGACCAAAATCTCTTTTTGCTGATGAACCCCAAGTTTTTTTGAGCAGCCAGTTTCCCCACAAGTCCTGGCATAGTTCGATAATGTAAAATCGTGTATCTTTTTGCCAAGAAGAATATAGATACTTTTCTAATTGATAACTCAACACGGCACTGTTTTTAGAATTTCGCTCTTTGAATATTAATACGATCGCTTTTTTAGCTTCTAAAAATTGTTAACTTTTTTAAGATCTGGAGTGGCTAACGCTGGGAGTTAGGAATAATTTACATACGTTCCAGTAAATGAATGCCAATATCTCAGTACCAAACATTACGACTCTCGAACAAGCAGTCGCTCTGCTTCATCAATGTCTCGATCTTTCCAGTCTCAGTAATGCCGTCGAATATCTCGAACAAAGGGAATTGAGATATCAATTATTATCTCTCTACAGTCACTTTTTTCCTCAACAATACGCACAAAGTAAGGCTTCAGTTTATCCAGGGCTGGATGAAGAAGACGGTTGGCTAAGGTACACGGAACGAGAAATTAAATTTCTTCAGCTTGTCCATCAAAATTTATTTCCCTTACATTATTTAGATTACCTTCTTGAAGAGCGAGTTGATTTTATCGAACTGCGCTCGATTCTAGTAACGCCTTTGGGTATGGGACAGTTAGAGGATTATGAAATGTCCTATTGCGATTTGGCATTAGGAGACAAAATTTTGTTGCCCATGTCTACAATTGGTAGGGAAAATCTAGAAAATTGGCATAATCATCTCGATGAAGATTGCTATGGTAAATGGTTTGAGGCGGAATTATCTTCTCCTCCCACTATGGCTGAAATTGCCCATCCTTACAGTATCGATTTTAAAAAGCTCAGACGTATGTGTTTTCAAACCAAGAAACCCATTTGCTATCTGCCTTTAACTTTGAGATTGTTAGATTTAAATACCAATAATATTTGGCTTGACGAAGAGGGTGGATGGTTACAGGGAATGGAGGGAACAACCTTAGATTGGTCAAAGGAGAATGTTAACTATCTTCACCGAGAATACCTCAAAGCTCAGAGAATCTTAGATGCTGCGGGTTTTTTCATTGGCTGGTTAGAAACCGATTTAAATAATAATTTTCAATCTGTTTTGAGGCTTTGGAATCAATGTTCGACTCACCATTAATTTCTGGCGATGTACTCAGAGAAGTAATTGCCAAAGCACCAAGAAATCTCGATAATTTAGATGCCGAACTGCTATTTATCGAGCGCAATTATATTTTCCATTATTTAGACGGTAATAAGCATGTTTACAAGAGCCTGACCCCAGATGTTCTGCGTAGTGCCTTTGCTAACGAACCTACCGATACAGATTGGCTACCCAAAAGTGTCATTCGTCATGGCAGTAGTGTTTCGGGTAACTGGGTAGTCTGTTTCTTTCCCCAACAGCGTTACGAGCTACAAGTAAACCAGGAACAATTATATTTACCTCTATCGAGTTTCGTCTTCATGGGAATCGGTAGTAGCTATTTTCTCTGGGCGGTAAAAAAGAACCAGTTCGATCCTAATTTAATTCTCTATCATGCTCCTCTACCCAATGTTATGGCTGATGGCAGAATCTGTTGGGGCAATGTTTGTCCTACCTCCGTTAACCTATCAAATGTAGAATCTGCTTGGTCTAAATTTATGGAGAGTACATTTAATCGGGATTATACTCAGGGGAAATCGAAGCAATACAATAATAATATTATCGAGCAGTTAAAGATTTTAAACCGAAAAGGAAAGATTTCTTATCGCTGTAGGTATCCAGTTTCTGACCTCGTTCCCGTTCGGAATAAATTGACAGTCGAGCAAGCTGTGAAAGAGGTTGTTAAAAAAGCTGAGGTAAGCAATAATCCACTACGATAACGTTATCGTAATTGTAAATTTCCTTATTTGCCATTAATGAAGAGTAAGATACTTTAAAGCGTTGTCGGGATTTAGATTGCTGTTCATCATCCCCTTAAATTGAGGCTTTATTTTGTTTAGGAATTTAAGAATTGGAGTGGCGTTTCGATGTTGGTACTCTCGCTTGAGAAATTGCCAAAAAGCCGTTAATTCAGGAATTGCGGTATCTGCTTCGTCTGAATTTAACAAAGACATCCTGTTGGGAAATAGCCTGGTAACGATCGTTTCTAGATTATTTTTAGTCATACGAGGCAGAGTAACAGACTCATAAGCATAGGCAAAGTAGAGCAGAGGGTGAACGAAAAAGGTGTGGCAGTTAAACATTCTTAGAAGCTTCTCGTCTTCGAGTAACGAGTAAATACTTATTACCATTACTTAAACAACCGAAAATTAATTTTTGCCACCGTAAATTTCGCTCACCCGTAGAGCAGATGCTCGATCCAACTACCCACATACTCTTCCATTTCGGAGTGTAATTTAAGGGAAGCCTGACCCTTGGGGCGATCGCACAAACTCATTAACTAGTTCTTCAACATAATCGGAGAGGGCTTCGATCGCTTCATGAAGAGGGGTGTGGGGTATGGGGTGTGGGGTGTAGTGAACCCCATACCTAAAGGCAGGGGTTTCAAAATAGCTTGTCTGAAACTTCGGTAAGCTCGTTTCAGTTTTTTATCTTTCTCCATAAATAAATTCAGGGGCATGAAACCGACTTTGGTGCTAGAATTCTCTTCCCCACACCCTACCCCCAAAACCCTAAACCCGCCCCAAAGGGGCTCGGTCATAATTTTTAATGGAATCTATGCGGTAGAGATTCACCCTCATGGAAAAGATGCTGCCTTATGCTCGTCATCATTTATATTTTACGTTCAGATAGACTCTCTCCACTGAATTTTTTTGTTTCAGAAGTTGACACCAAACCAGTTACCCTGGAAAAAGCAACTAAAAACATTATAACTAGCGATCGCTCACCAGTTATGCTCCTAGCTTTCAATACGATCGCTAATTTTCCAGCAGAGAGTCAATTTCTTCTAGTTTTTTTTCCATTTCTTTTTTTAAAGATTTTAATTGAGTACTTTTCAACTGTTTGACAGCTAATTTTGATAAACTCTGCTTGACTTGTTGATATTGCTCGCTTGTTTTCTCTTTGGGTTTCGACTTTTCTCCTTCATGTTGAGAGAGAATTTCTGCCACCAATTTTCTCGTATCCCTAACACTTAGAGCGTCACTTAAAACCCGCTCGACTGCTTTTGTTCTAATTTCAATCGCCTCTGATTCATCTTTATTTAATTTCTTGGCAGTAAGTTTGCCTAGAGCTTTGGCTTGGTGACAGGGTAAATCTCGCTGACGAACTGCTTGTTTGAGATCGTCTGGTAGTGAAATCATCGCTAAATCGTTAGCTACAAAAGAATGTAGCTCGATTTGAAAATCAAGCAAAACTAAAATGATCTCAATTTGTAAGGGATTTAATTCTAGTTGTTCTAAAGTAAGTTGCTGTTCCTCTCTAGTAGCTCTATCTATCTGTTGCAAAATATAGTGTGCTGCTTCATTTTTACGAAACTGATAATCGAGATTTCTCAAGATTTTTTTGAGTTTAACTACACCTGCTTCAAATCTAGATTGTCCTGCTTCTATTTCTGCTTCATCTATTTCTAAATCTACACTCCAGTTAAGTTCTCGTATTATTGATTCAGCCCGATCTAAAGAATTCAAACTTTCGCTATGGAGGTGGTGTAATAGCGAACGACGATGAATATCTCGACTATCACCCACTAAAGGGGAGATAACTGCTTCTAGACTTTGCCATTTCCCTTCTCCAGCTTCAACTAAATACTTTGCTGCTCTCCAAGTTACTTCTCCATCTTCAAGCTGATAGCGGTTTGGTTGGTCTATCAATGGAATTAAAATTAATGAATCTAACTGTCCTTCGCGTCTTAAAGATTCAACCCGTTTGAGAATAACAGCTTCTGTAAATGTTTTTCGACATTGATCGCTGGGGACGATGTGAGAGATGGGGACTAAAATCTTACCATTTCGTTGTTCTAGTTGGGAGCGAAATTCATTCAAAAGCTGCTCTCTTTTCTCAACTTCTTTTTGAGTTAAATCGAGTTGTTGTCTTAAATTTTGAATAGTATCATGACGCTTTTTAGCAGCAAGAGCCGAGTCAAAATCTTCTTCAATCAAATTGGCGACCGAATGTCTTTTAGCCATTAAATTTGTTCTCCCTTATTTTTTCTAAATCGTCTACCAAATTGGCAAAAATAGCATTAATAGGATCTCCCGAGCGAATCATTTTCAAGGGTTCACCTAAAATTGAAGAATTATTGAGATATTGCCATGATCGTAATGCCGGATAGAGTTTGAGGTCTAGTTGTTGAGATATTTTAGTTAATGCTGCGATAAATTCTTCGTGAAAAGAAGCCCCTTTATTGTAATGATTGGGAATTAAACCCATAATTCTGGGTGCTGGAGCTAATTCTAAATCTTCTGTCTCTTGCCAAATACTATTGACTAAAGAAGAAACAGTTCGTACTTTAACTCCCATATCAATGGGAATCAAAATATCCGTGCTTGCTGTCAGTGCGTTTTCTGACATTAGGTCGAAACCAGCACGACAATCGAGAATAATTAATTCGTGAGGCAGAGGATACGTTTTAAGAACTTTATCCAAAACATATTCTCTGCGTTTGCGTGAAACTAAACTTTCGGTAACATCTTTCAAGGCTCGGCTACCTTGACAAACAGAGATTAACTCAGAATTAAAGACAGATTTTAAAGGCCATGAGCCATCAAAATCGCGATCGAAGATTCTCGCTGAAGTTTTTTGCCGCTCTTGTTCGGCTTTCAGTCCTACAAAACCATCTAAACTGTGATTGGAGTCCAGGTCTATTATTGCTACTGAGCGACCGCGCAGGCTCCATTCATAAGCTACATTGACAGCGATTGTAGTTTTACCGACTCCTCCCGCTTCAGAGAGCAAAACTAGAATAATTCGGTCTGTCATATATTGTCTTTATTAGGTATCAATTGCAAAATTACTATGACGTTATCGTAATTTATCTAATTTGGCATCACTTGAGATAAAAAAATCTGTATTTTGTCGGCAATTTAGTTAGAGAAAAATATTCCTTTGTCTTGTGTAGACAGGATTTCAGCAGTACAAGTCAATTAAATAAAAATTATTAATTTCTATCTTTTCTAAGTATTTTTTGGTGTTTTATCCCTATCGGGATTGGTGAATAAAGCAGTCTTTTTCTCAAAAGCTTTAGTTAAGCTCTTAAACTATTCATCACACATATTCATATGCCCCTCGATCGCTCGATTCTCAACGCCAGACACATCGTACTTCCCGCTTATCAACAGATAGAATTTTACCTGATCAGATGTGGGGGAACTGGTAGTTGGCTCGCACCCAGTCTTTGTCGAATAGCTAGATATTTAACTCAACGAGGTAAAAACACCACCCTGATTTTTATCGATCGCGATATCGTAGAAGAAAAAAATGTCCTGCGTCAAAACTTTTGTGATGCTGAGGTTGAGTTGAATAAAGCTCAAACTCTGGCATTGCGATACAGTTTGAGTTGGGGAATCGATATTGAAGCTTTGCCCAATTCATTTAATCCCGAAATAGTTGCCAGAGACTACTATCAAAGAGAACAAAAACTCAAAATTATAATCGGTTGTGTGGATAATGCTAATGCTCGTCAATCCATTGCTCGTGCTTTATCTCAGTATCAATCCTGGCACACCAGAGATGTCGCTACCGAACTTTGGTGGCTTGATTGTGGCAACCACTCCCATAGCGGACAAGTATCGATTGGCTCTCACCTATCAACAGAACTCGATACCTACCAATTTCATCATTTAGGGTGTACTAAATTACCAGTACCCTGCTTGCAACATCCCGAACTATTAGAACCCAAACTAGAAGAATTGTCTGAGACTAATATTTCTTGTGCCGAACTCGATCTACTCAATACTCAAAGTCTAACCATTAATCAACGTATGGCAGCAGAAGCAGCTAGCTATCTGGTTGAGTTAATAACTGGTAAATTAAATCGTTTGGCAACTTATTTAGATTTAAATAGTGGTTTTACAACTTCTACTTTTATTACCGAAGAAGCAATATCCAAAATAATTAATCATGCTAAAGCTCTTGCCAAAAATTAGGATCGTCTAAATCTTCTTCAGTTACTCCATAAGTGCTATTTTTCTCTTTATTTGAATAATCTACTTCGATGTCATATTCATCGATAAGTCCCGAATCGGTATAGAATTCCATCAAACTGTGGTGAACTTTAATTTTCTCCTTCGGTTGTTTTTTAGGGAGCTGTTTGTCATCCAATAAATTACCACGGTAGGTGTTAGTTGTTTTCTCTTTCATAAGCTTTATTTTAGTTTTTCTATTTACTTTTGTTTGGCAAATTATACAGGATTCAGAGTTAGCTGTATTTAATCCATTTAAATAATTTTATTAGTTAATTTGACTTATTCAAAAAGACTAATTAAAAAGTCATCCTGTCGGATTTTTTTTTTAGAGAAAAAAATTATTATTGGCGCAGGAGTTGTAAAAGAATGAGTAATCAAAATAATCAAAAGGGCTTGGTTTTCGAGGCAGGGCTAAAAATACCAGTAATCGATCTGAGTTTAGCCGAGTCAGGAAAATATCTATCCGAACCAGAAACCATCAATGATTCTCTTCTAGAATTACTGAGTGAAGAAAACGATTTATCCTCTTTAGTTATTGTCAAACTCGATAAAGATCGGGGTAAACAATTCCAGTATGAAGACCCAAAATTAGCCGAACAAATTTATTTAAATCAATTAGAGCGAGTTGATTTTGGCGACAATATTAAGCGAGGTGTCATTTTTAGTTCTGGTAAAAGCGTTTACTTTGGTAATAAAGAATTAATCGATCGCATTCGCAATCAATTCTTCAAAACTCAACCAGACCACTGCTGTCGCTATGGCTCATTATTGGTCAGTTCTTGCTTACAAGGAGCTGCTTTATTCGACAGTAGCAAAGATAACTCTCCTATCAGGGTTAAGATAGTTGATTCTCAAAGTAGCGATCTAAAAGAAAGAGAAGCAGCAGCAGATTTCTTTACTGGTGACTGTCACGGTAAAATATCTCCCCAGCTAGCACAAGAAGTTGGTGCTAAAAGTAAACGACCATTTCAATTTAGAATGGCGTGGATGACGGCATGGGATAAAGGGGAAACAAAACACTCTACCCCTAATACCAGTTTTTTAGCTAAAGGAACATTCCTGCCCAATCGTACTCTGACTGAAGATAGAGGATATGACATCATTTTAGATCGCAGTTCGATTAAAGGCATTGCTAAAGATAAACTGAACGAACTAGTTCCCTGCGGGGATTATCAACTACCCAAAATGGCACTGGGAAATCGAGCTAATGCCGAATTACAAAAATACGATAATTCCTGGCAGTTTAGCATTTGGTTTTCCCAAAGTGCGATCGCCTCTGACCTCGTACCCGCTGCCAAAGCCGAGGCTCAAAGATTGGCTCAGATTCAATCAAACCCCCTTAAACTTAATCGCTACATAGTCGAACAGCATGAGCGCAAAGCTAATTTTATTCAAACCGATGACGATGCAGTGAATATAGATGTCAACGAAGATGAGCCAGAAGCAAAAGAATCGAGATTGGTATCTTTGCTGCGCCAAGATACAAAAGGATTACTGACGGGTTATCCCAAATTAGTCGAGTTTCAACGCTCCCAGCTAAGAAAAATTTGGCTCAACTTGGCAATTAAAGGAGCATTACACCACGATAGTGCGATGGCTCAACCCTGCGATAACCTGAAATCAGGAACGATTGTCGCTCCTCATTTAGAAAACGGTACGGAAGTCATTGTTACTCGCTATCCCATAGTCAGTAAAGATAACATTCGTCGTTACACCGTAGACAATAATCAAATAGCTGCCCAATCTCTGTTAAACTATCGTGGCTGCATCTTTATTCGCTCCGACCAAGCAATGCAGCACCATCAATGCGACTTTGATGGCGACCAATTGATAGTTACTCCAGCTTCTCGCTTTCCCCGGATTTCCCAAGAGATTCGTGGCTGCAACGAACCTGCCGAGTATCCCTCAGTAGTTAAGCGAGAAAAAACCGATTACGGCAAGCCTAAATACACTAATCTCAAACAGATAGCGGCAGCTATCAAACAAAATAGTATTGGTTATATTGCTACTCTAATTGGAAGGGTACAGTCATCATCTAACCCTTATCAAAAGCAATCTCGACAGGAAAAGTTTGAAGCTGTCAAGCGCAAATTGTTAGGCAAGCTATTCGATGCTTTGCAGATAGAAGTAGATTCTCCTAAGAGTGCTGCTCGCTATCAAGACCATCATGAGGATATTATCGCTCGTACTAAAAACTGGATCGAAAAGTTTCCCACTCCCTTATTCGATTATAAGAAAGACGAACGAGTATACAAAACAAGCTGTTTGCCTACTTCAACTGATAACAATATCGATTATATTGCCGAAAAAGCAGTTAATCCCCAGTGGAGTCGGACAAGGATTAAAAGTTGGGAACTCGATCGCTTTGGCTTTCTCTTTGATGAGCCAGAAAATAAGGAGGATGTAAAGTATTGGGAGCAGGTATGTTTGCCTAAAGCTGAAGAAATCAAACAGAGATATTTAGACCGTTCCAGAGAAATACATCAGGCTTCTAAAGATGACCCCGAACGGAAAAAACAGGAATTCGCTCAACTGTATGAAGACTTGAGAGCCATAGTAGATGAAGAGTTTCCCGATCCTCAAGACCGGATGTTGGCTGCCAGTGCCATGTGGAAGTTGGAAACAAACAATAAAAGTTTAAAGAATCATATCGCTGAATGTAAGAAGCTTGCCTGTCGTTTGAATTCTACAATTGAGTTAGTTAAAGAACATCAATTTGTTAAATCCCTCGAACCCCAAGAAACTTGCGTTGTTAGCGTTCCTTTTGTACGTCGAGATAATTCTCAAAGTAATAGTGATGTTATCAATAACAGAAAAAATACCTCTTACAGACCTTTAGCAGCAGAATTTAAAGCCTATCTTGATAAACAGGGTGTTAACTACGAAGCGACAGTTAACTCCGATCTACCCCTGATTGATTTTGCCCTGATCGATCCACAACCAGAACTGATTAAAAATTTACAGGCAAAGTTGGGCAATAATGATAACGATTGCTTTCTCTGGCAAGAACACAATTTAAGCACTTACAAGGGAGATACTGTTCCCCTACGTATTGTACCGCCCAAAGATTATACCTGGGTGGAGATGAATGAAGATAATTTTTCTAAAGGCAGCTTGGTACTCAATTTATTTACTTCAGAAATTTGTCAGAGATTGGAAGAATATCAATTCACTTCATTTAAGTTAATTGGCGCGAAACATAACGATTACAGTCAAGTTGATTTTAGTGACAAGCGATTGCACAACAAAGAGTTTGAGTTTGTCGTTGGCAAATACAACAATCCCAACGATTATCGCCACGGACAACCGATGGTGCAGTTAAAGGGCAAAGATTTAGCCATGTTTGAGCCTCAATCTCCTCGATTGCCTGTCGGTTCCATTTTTACTGCCAGTATCGAACAGAGTAAAGGTGCGTTGATTCTACACGTCAAACCCGAATCGGTTCGACTTCCTGAAAGTACGTTACCAAAGCGAAGCTTTGAAAAGCAGAAGGTCGATACAGTAAAACCGCAACGAAAAAGACTTCATAGGAAATTTCATTTAGATACTCCCTCACGATTACCAATGGATAAAGAAGTAAATGGCAATATTCCAGCCAAGAAAAAAAGAAACTTTAATTTAGATCTCGAAATTCCCAACTCAACGGCAGAAACAGAACGAGAACCAGAGACAAATCAAACTAAAACTCAACCAGCTATCAAACAATTATTATCTCAAGATGCTTCGATTGTTCTGCATCAAAGTATTAAAAGTCAGCATCAAAAAACGGGTGAAAACCAACTCAAAATAGATAGTAAGGGAGAATGGACTGCCACTATTCGAGGTCATGACTGTAAAGTTTGCGCACCGCAAAGCGGATCTCTTCGAGATCTCCAGAAAAAAGTAGTTTTTCAGTCCAATTTAGCTACAGACAAAATTAATAACTCTTTATCAGAAGCTAATGCCGAGCGATTTTTCAAGATGTGTGAGCAAGAAACTAAAAAGGAGAGTTTAACTTCAACAAAAACTAATCGACTTAAACGTAAAAGCAAGCAAGAACAATTATCTATTTAACAATTAACAATTTGTGTCTGCCATGTGCGCGAAATGCAATTGTTTCTTTTAAGATAATTTTTCACCGCCCCTCACCCCCAAAGTCCTACATCGCTCCAAAAGAGCATTAGCAGGCACAGTTTTATCTAATCAATATTTTTTTCAAAATTACCAAATTATGAATACTTCAAATTCAAACAAAGTTAAGTTTATTAATGCTAGCGATCGCCAAGGAGAAGTAATTTTAAAATATCTTAATAAAACTTGTCAGCAGGCTCTTAATTATTGTCAAAAAAATAATCTTCAATCCTATGAAGACTTTGCTCGCACTATTAAAATAATTGGGGATAAAAATGCCGAATCTAAGGGCGAACATTTAGCAATTAGAGTAGGAGTAAAAGAAAATGACTTGGTACTTAGTCTAGCGAATCGACCGCAATTGGGTACTACTAAATCTATTAAAATGCTCGAGCATTTAGCTTGTGAAGAAAAATATCAATATACTCGCTCGACCGTTGAAGGATTACTACAGAAAAAAGAAGCTAAAGAAAATAGCCAATTTAATTTACAAGACTTGGAAGATTTTTCTAGTTTTTCAGCTAATGAAGCCGAGCATCTCGCTCCAGCTAAAAAGAATAGCCGTTTAGATGTTGTCGATTTTATTGAAGATAAATCTGCTTCAGTCTCTACAGAATTACCAGATGATTTACTATTTGAAGCAGAAAAATCTGAAAGCCATACTAATCATACAGAAAATACTGTAGACGAGCTGCTAAATGATTGGATTGAAGATAAAGAAATTTCAAATAATAATGAAAATTCAGCAGCTAATAAGGAACAGAAACAGCAATCGAAAACCCAAGAAATTCAACCAGATATACTTGTTAAAAAAACTAAAAGAAACCGCTCGAAACCATCAATTGTCGACCGCGCTAGTAAAACTTTAATGGCTTTGGGAAGAAAAGCCGAAAGTTATACCCAAGATACTGATGGGATGACGGTAATGGCAGCTAGTTTAAAAATGGGTGCTGTGGGGATAGCTTTTGCAAATAAATTGCTCGAAAAGCGAGAAGAGAGAAAGTTAAAAGCTACTATTGACAGGATTTTAGCTGTCCAAGAAAGAACCAGTCAACTTGTCGAGCGATCCAATTCTCTCAAGCAGGAAGCAGAGAAACAAGAAGTAGAAAGCGATCTGGATTTAAATGAAGATGTAGAAATTGAGTCGGATAATGAATTAGATGTAGATGATGACTTGGACTTGGATGATGAATTGGATTTAGAAAACGATATTTCTGATTTTTACTATGCGATCGCTCAGCACTAGGCTTAATTAATGATATAACTGATACGCAGCTCGATTTAATATTTTTGTAGAATATACTGCCCTCTTCAATATTCATAGGCTATGCTAGGGAAGTTATGAAAGACTAAAATACCATTAATTGGCTGAAGCAAACTATCAAACACAAAGATATACCTCAATAAATCTTCCTACTTCTGCTGTAATTTCTCAATTTGATGAGTTGAAAAACGTCTGGGAAGAAAAACAAACTGCTCGTGCAGAGGGTGGTTTGCTTGCTTTGAGTGGCTTTGAACACCAGTTCCTTCTAACACTACTTCGATTAGTTCGCAAATGGCGAGAAATTTCAGAAGCTGACAGAAAGAATTCCGACGTTATTCAAACAGTTTTGACTGAAGCTATTTCTGATATTGCTGAATCTGGGTTAGTAGTAACTCTGACACAAGTAAAACGAACTCTGTCTAAATCTACTATTGGAAAGGCACTCGAAGAACTCTGGGAAATCTTTAATCTGGCATCACAACATACGCCCGATTTGTTAGAGCATTTATACTTTAGACTTCTTGCAAAAGTCGGTCAGGAAGATTCAGTTTGAGGAAGATGAAGCTCATAATTGTAGAGAGCAGCAATCAGATTAAACCTTAAACTAAATCTTTTTCGACGATTTCTATAAGTAAGGGACAAGATTTTAAATATCTTCAACTTTCGATGTACGTGCTCACCTAAAACTCTGATTCTAGCTAATTCTTGATTACTCTTTTTATCTTCATAACTTAACTTAGCTCCTCTGGGTTTT
>JADEWQ010000086.1 GCA_015207585.1 Pleurocapsales cyanobacterium LEGE 06147
CCTCGGGAACCGGGGATAAAGCCTATTGTCCAGATGTAAGACCTAAGAGTAGAGGACGTAAGAAATCTACTGTTGGGCAGTCTGCTGAATAGGAAGCTCTTACGCCTTTAGGCTAAGAGTAGTTCACTGAGTTTGGCTTTATGTTGGGCTATTAAAACAGGAGATTGGTTATCGTCTCATCGTCCTCTCAAGGTTAAGAAACATCGACGACAGCCGTCGAGCATTTTTCGTTATGGCTTTGATTATCTTCGTTCTATTGTTACTGATTTGGATTTAAAATCTGAGGAGTTTCTCCATTCTTGACAATTTTTTCCTGTACTTAGAATATTTTTATAAAAAAATGGCGTTAAAAATTTTAATTGCACCATCCGGTTTTAAAGAAAGTCTAGATGCAGACCAAGTAGCCAACTGTATTTCCGAACTTCCCCAGTAAAGCTTTGTTGGGTTTCACTATCGTTCTACCCAATCTACCAAGTGCGATCGCGCCTAGACTATGTAGCAGTTATCTTCTTGACTTCAAGGGATAGTGACTTGATATTTAGGATTAGGATTTATCGTAATACTTTGGTTTTTTTTATCCCACCCTACCTATCCAATTTATTCTGACTGCTGAATTCTGACTGCTTCCAGATAAATTAAATACGTAATTCTTGTTTCTCTTCCTTGACTCTCCAGTCTACTGGAGATTTCAAAATGAAAACAGATCGTCACAGGAGAGTTTATATTTTGACATTACAGTTAAAAGTACCAAATATGGCTTGCTCGGCTTGTGAAGAAAACATTACCAAAGCAGTCAAGCTAGTCGATCCAGCCGCAACTGTTTGGGCTGATTCTAAAACCAAGCTTGTCAATATTGAAACCGCAGCATCGCAAGCTGCCATTACAGAAGCAATTACCAACGCAGGTTACACCGTCGCCGAACATTAGATTTTTCCTGGAACCATTTCAGATAGAAAGTTAGGAGGTATGGAATGGAAAACGCGAATTTCAAACTGCGGGGTATGAGTTGTGCCTCCTGTGCCAAAAATATTGAAGAGGCAATTCACTCGGTTCAGGGGGTAGATGAATGCAGCGTCAACTTTGGGGCAGAACAAGCGACTGTTACTTATAACCCTAAAAGAACGAACTTGAAAGCCATCCAAGATGCTGTTGATGCAGCGGGATATGCAGCCTTTCCCCTGCAAGAACAGGAGATGATAACGGGAGAAACGGATACCGAGCAAGCCGCTCGTCTAGCCGAATTAGGGAAACTCAGGCGAAGGTTAATTTTCGGTGGAGTGATGACAACGATTCTGGTGATTGGGGGATTGCCCATGATGACGGGACTACATATACCCTGGATTCCAGATTGGTTGCATCATCCCTGGCTTCAGCTTATCCTGACGACTCCGATCCAGTTTTGGAGTGGCGAATCTTTTTACCAAGGAGCTTGGAAAGCCTTCAAACGCCACACGGCAACTATGGATACCCTTGTTGCCTTGGGAACGAGTGCAGCTTTCTTTTATTCGCTTTTTCCTACCTTCTTCCCAGGATTTTTTAGCGAGCAGGGACTGTCTCCAGACGTATATTATGAAATATCTGCAGTAGTCATCACCTTGATTCTGTTAGGGCGGCTGCTAGAAAATCGCGCCAAAGGACAAACCTCAGAAGCCATTCGCAAACTGATCGGGTTGCAAGCTAAAACCGCTCGCGCCATCCGCAATGGCAGAGAAGTCGATATCCCGATCGCCGAAGTAGTGTTGGGAGATATAATTATCGTGCGTCCGGGGGAAAAGATTCCAGTCGATGGCGAGATCGTTGATGGTTCCTCGACGATAGATGAATCAATGGTTACGGGGGAAAGCATTCCCGTACAAAAACATCCCGGTGATGAAGTAATTGGAGCCACGATTAACAAAACTGGCAGTTTCAAATTCCGCGCTACGCGAGTGGGGAAAGATACATTCCTAGCCCAAATTGTAAAACTGGTACAGCAAGCTCAAGGTTCCAAGGCACCAATTCAAAAACTGGCAGATCGAGTGACGGGATGGTTTGTCCCTGCGGTGATTGCCATTGCGATCGCCACTTTCATTATCTGGTACAACGTCATGGGCAATGTCACGATGGCATTGATTACCACGGTAGGCGTTCTGATCATTGCCTGTCCCTGTGCCTTAGGATTGGCAACACCAACTTCGATTATGGTTGGTACAGGGAAAGGTGCAGAAAACGGCATCTTGATTAAAGGTGCAGAAAGTTTGGAATTGGCTCATAAACTACAAGCGATCGTGCTTGATAAAACAGGTACGATTACCCAAGGCGAACCCACAGTAACTGACTTTGTAACTGTTAGAGGTACGACAAATGAGAATGAATTCAAACTTCTACAATTAGCTGCATCTATCGAACGCAATTCCGAACATCCCTTAGCGGAAGCCGTGGTGCAATATGCCCGATCGCAAGGGGTAGAATTGACAGATGCCAAAGACTTTGAGGCGATCGCGGGAAGTGGGGTTCGCGGCTATGTATCGGATCGATTGGTGCAACTGGGAACCCATCGCTGGCTGAATGATTTGGGGATCGATACCAGTATCTTGGAAGAACAGTGGGAAAGATTGGAAAAGCTCGGTAAAACAGTTATTTGGATTGCAGTAGATGGCAAAATCCGAGGTATTATGGGAATTGCCGATGCGGTCAAACCTTCTTCTGCTAATGTCATTCGAGTTTTACACCGCATGGGCTTAGAAGTGGTAATGCTAACCGGAGACAATCGTCGCACGGCTGAAGTCATTGCCCGTGAAGTGGGAATCGAGCGAGTTTTTGCCGAAGTTCGCCCGGATCGCAAAGCAGCGACTGTCGAGCAACTGCAGAGTGAAGGCAAGGTTGTGGCAATGGTAGGAGATGGCATTAATGATGCACCCGCCCTCGCTCAAGCAGATGTAGGAATGGCGATCGGCACGGGAACGGATGTAGCGATCGCTGCCAGTGATATCACCCTTATCTCAGGCGATTTGCAAGGGATCGTCACCGCGATTCAACTGAGCCGCGCCACGATGCGCAACATCAAGCAAAACCTGTTCTTTGCCTTTATTTATAATGTGGCAGGTATTCCCATCGCGGCTGGCATTCTCTTTCCCTTCTTCGGTTGGCTCCTCAATCCCATTATTGCTGGTGCAGCCATGGCTTTTAGTTCCGTCTCAGTGGTGACGAACGCACTGCGGTTGCGTAATTTTCAGCCAAAAAGCTCGGGTAAATCAATTGTTTAGAGGATATAGACAATGGTCGAAAAAGTAATATTTTTCGCTACATTGATAGGATTTGGATTTTTGCTAGGGGTAATTTCAGGAGCGTTGAGCTTGTGAGGTATTTAAATGGTAAATAAAACAGCGATCCTAGGAAGGATAGCGAGTTTAGGGCTTGTGTTGGGACTAGTTTCTACGGAAGCAGTCGCACAAATGTCTCATGAGATGAACTCAGAACCAACAGGACAGTTTCGTCGTATCGAACAACCATTAGAAAATAGAGTTATCGTTACCCTTGGAGGACTGGGGTTGATTAGCTTAGAACTCTGGTGGTTTTTGTTTAGCAAACCCAAATCTCGTCAAGCCACTGCTAAGGGAGAAATTCAAGAAGTGACCGTTACAGTGGATGGCGGTTACGATCCAAGTCAGATCTTGGTTCGAGTCGGTCAACCCGTACGGCTAAACTTTTATCGCAAAGATGCCAATAGTTGCCTTGAAGAAGTTCGATTGCCCGACTTCCACATTACCCGAGAACTACCCCTCAATCGAGTTACGCCTATCGAATTCACTCCCGAAAAACCGGGTAACTATACCTTTACCTGCGGCATGAACATGTTTCGCGGTGAAATTCAAGCCGAAACTACACGGAAATAACCAAATGTGAGTTCGACCAAGAAATGAATTTGACGAGCGCGGGGAGGAGGCTTTTAATAATTTTATTGTTTGTACTTGTATTCGATCTGTTTGGCTTTTAAGCCCCCTTCCACCCCCGCGCCGCCGTCAGGCGCAAACGTCCGATCTAAACGCCTGGGGAGACACAGACTTGGGAACGCGCGAGTTGGCTTAAAACTTAAGTCCGCCTTATAGGACTTTCACTATGAGACAGAGAATTTATTCTCTGGCTATCTGGCATCACAGGGAGTTATTTTTATTATTTCTGTATAAGCATTAATAAATTTAACTGCAAATTGTTTGATTCTATCTTAAATAATCTTGCTATTATTAATCCTGGTAAAAAATTTGATATAAATTATGTTAGTCCAAGAACCACTTAAACAAATTGGTTTAGTTGCTAAAGAAAGCGGCATTCCTATCAAAACTATTCGCTACTACGAAGAACTGGGTTTACTCAAAGCGTCCAGTCGAACTGAAGGTGGATTTCGCTTATTTGACTCGGATGTATTTACTCGCCTAAACTTTATCAAACGCGCCCGGAGTCTGGGGTTAAGTTTGGCAGAAATCAAAGAATTTTTGAATATTAGCGATCGCGGAGAATTACCCTGCGATCGCGTTAAAGTGAAACTGAGTGAAAAGATTGTAGAAATCGAGCAGCAAATTAAAAGACTTCAAATTTTAAAGCTAGAGTTAGAAGGTTTGCTTGAGGGTGAACAGCAAATCCTCCAAACGTTAGAAGAAACGATCTGTCCAATTATCGAACAAACTTGACCAATTTATTCCAAAGGCGATCGCCAAATAAATAGCAATAGTCGACCAACAATCAAAGCATTGCTATTGAGGATTTTTTTAAAGTTTCCAGTTGAAAAAAAAGAGCGATCGCATCAGGGAAAGCAAATAGTATTAATGAGTTTGTTGCTTTAGCTTTAAAACACGAACTATCAAAAATAAAATCAAGCAGCTTTAGCTTATTGGCAAAGTTTAGACCCAAAAAACACAAGGTTGATTACTACATCTTATATATTTGATGAGATAGTTACATTTTTTAACAATCGTTACCCCTACTCGTTAGTTTATTTATAGTTATCTTATTCTTACTAACTTTTGTATCGCTCTTTAGTTAGAAAAAAATTCAATTTAGCTCCGCGTTTTGATAGCAATAAATATTTCTAAACAATTTTTTTTATCTAGACTCTAGTTAAAATTGGTTTTTTCTTACTTTCTATATATGCAAGAGTAAAAATTTCTAATTAATGTTTTTGGTAAGCATTAATGCTTTTGTCATTGAGGAAGACGAGACTATTTACCGATGAAAATGTACTCGTAATTAGCGCAATGGGATCTGCACTCCTTAAAAGCGATCGCGCTATTTATTTGCCATTTATTTAAAGACAACCTGTAGGTATAGCTATGAGTCAACGGCAAAACAAGAGAACGAGTAAACATCTCTTTCTGAAGCAATGGAGTAAGCGCTTCATAGCCGCACTGATGGGATTTATTTTATTGGTTTCTTTATCTACTCTACCCAGTGCTGCTCGCGATGTACCTCAGTTTCCGATTTTAGATAATCGTTTTCTAGAAGTTCCCCCATCAGAAACTCCCGCAACCCCATCGCCAACAGCACCAGGACTTAACGATCCGCAGGAGTTTGCCAATTTTGCCGATAATTTTTTCACAAAGCAGCTAGCTAATTCCAATATTCCAGGTGCAGCGATCTCGGTAGTTAAAGATGGGAAAATTTTTTTCGCTAAAGGTTATGGTTATGCCAACCTAGAAAAGAAAATTCCCGTAGATGCCAATCGCACTCTGTTTCGGGTTGCCTCTCTGTCTAAGCTGTTTACCGCTACAGCAACTATGCAGCTTTACGAAAAGGGATTAATTAACCTCGATGACGATGTCAGTCAGTACCTAGAATTTCAACTGGAAAATCCCTACCCAGAACCCGTAACTTTTGCCCGTCTGATGATGCATACGGACGGCACGACACAACGTTTAATTGGATTGGCTGCACCGACTGAGACAAAAATGAAACCTCTCGGCGAATATCTGCCCGAACATATGCCGCCGATAGTCTATCCTCCAGGAACACTCTACAGCTATTCCAATCACAGTATTGCTCTATTGGGTTATTTAGTAGAAAAAATCTCCGGCCTTCCCTTCATCGAATATATCGACGAAAATATTCTACAACCTCTTTCGATGGAGCGCAGCACTTTTCTGCAACCGCCACCACCGGAACTAGCAGACGATCTGGCAGTAGGCTATCAGGTACGAGGAGGAAAACTCCGGCCCGTTCCTTATCTTTATCTCAATATAGCTCCAGCAGCAGCATTGAGTGCCACAGCAACCGATATGGCGCACTTTGCGATTGCCCATCTGCAACTAGGTAGTTACCGAAATAGGCAGATTTTACAGCCAGAGACGGCACGTCTGATGCATCAAACTCACTTTACCGTTCATCCCCTCTTGCCGGGTACTGGCTACGGTTTTCGAGAGCGTCTGGTTAATAACATTCGCGCGATTGGGCATTTAGGCAGCTTGCGGGGGTACTCTAGTGTCCTAACTCTGATTCCCGAACACAATATTGGTATTTTTATCGCCACCAATAGTTTTAACGGCTTACACGATCGCTTTTTTGCTCGGTTTTTCGATCGCTACTTTCCCAAGCAAGAAGAATATAAACCGCCTCAATCTTTTCCTGTCACTCGAGAACGGTTGGCTCGCTTTTCTGGCACCTACAGAGATTTAGAATATCCGCGATCGACCATTGCCAAATTAAGCGGTCCTTTCAAACATATTCGGATTACTAACGAGCCAGACGGAACGCTGCTAGTTCGTACTCCGAGTCTTTTTTTCTTGGGAAAAGTAGAAAATAGACGGTTAGTACCGACAGAAGAACCATTTTTATTTCGACGGGTGGAAGACGAGTCTTTCGCTTTCTTTCGCCTAGATGAAGAGGGGAAAGTTGCTTATGCCTTTAACCCCATGTATCCGAAAATCGGTGCTTACGAGCGAGTGCCCTGGTACGAAAAGATCGGGTTTCATCTCGGAATATTAGCGTTTTGCGTCGTCTTTTTCCTTGCTGCCTTTATCGTTTGGCTAGTTCTGCCATTAATTCGTCGCTTTCGAGGTAAGACATTTTGGCAGCAGTCCCAGTTATCTCAAGTTCGTTTCTTGGCGGGTTCGGTAGGAACATTAAATCTCGTTTTTTTGGTAGGTTTACCCCTATATCTTTGGTTTTTCGGCGTGTGGAAACTCATTTATGGCGTTCCCTCCCTCGCAGTTGTCTTCTTTTGCCTTCCCCTACTCACCACGATTTTGACTGTAGGATTGCTTATTTTTACAGTTCTGGTTTGGCAAAAACAATATTGGTCGGTCAGCGAGCGATCGCACTATACTTTATTCACTCTGGCAGCCTTAGCTTTTATTCCCTTTTTAATTTATTGGAATCTATTGGGGTTTCAGTTTTAGTCGCAGATAATTTGTTTTGAGCTTTTCGAAAAAGCGATCGCCGCTCGACTATTTTTGAATGTACCCATCATTAGCTAGATGGAGGCAAACTCCTTCTCGCGATAGTTGTAGCAGTTGTAACGACTAATTAAAGTAAGTGAGTTAAACTAATCGCTCTAAGCTATTTGCTGTCTTGAAACCACTCGCATTTAACATTTAGAGCGATCGCTTATTTAAAGTCTGTATAAGGTTCATGAATTTTCAGTCATCAATATCAGCAGCATGGGATAAGATTCAAAGTCTATTTGACGGTTTAATCGTCATGCTGCCAAACATCGTGTTGGCATTAATCGTTTTCTTGCTGTTTTTTTTCGTCGCTCGATGGCTTAAGTTGCTGGTCAAACGCCTTACGCGCAGACATCGACAAGCACGAAATCTGGGCATGGTGCTGGGACGTTTGGCTCAGGGAACTATCATTCTCCTTGGTTTATTTGTCGCCCTATCGATCGTGTTACCGACTTTTAGAGCAGGAGATTTGGTGCAACTACTGGGGATTAGTGGGGTAGCAATTGGTTTTGCCTTCCGCGACATCTTACAGAATTTCCTGGCTGGTATTTTGATTCTCTTAACCGAACCTTTCCAGATTGACGATCAGATCGTCTTCAAAGATTTTGAGGGAACGGTTGAAAATATCGAAACCCGCGCTACGACAATCAGAACCTATGATGGTCGGCGTGTTGTCATTCCCAACGCCGAGCTTTTCACTAATTCAGTAACTGTAAACACCGCTTTTGAGAATCGTCGCATGGAATATGATGTCGGAATTGGCTATGGCGACAACATCGACGAGGCAAAGCGGTTAATCCTCGAAGCGATTCAAAGTGTGGACATTGTATTAAAAGAACCGACTCCCGAAGCGCTAGTGGTAGAACTGGCTGAAAGTACTGTCAATATCCGCGCGCGGTGGTGGCTTAAACCACCGCGACGAGCAGATGCTCTCGATACCCAGGATAGAGTTTTAACCGCAATTAAGAATAGATTAACTACCAACGGTATCGATCTGCCTTTCCCAACGCAACAAATTTTGTTTCACGACCAAACTGAGGAAACCGATGGCGATCGCTCTCGTCAGCGTGAAGGATGGCCTGCTGGAAATAAATCCGTACCGAAGCCTCGCGGTATCAGCGATTCCCTCAGGCAGCTAGTCCAAATGCGAGCATCTAAAGACAGTAACAGTGATAATGAAAAGCAGGCTCAACACGGTCAATGATGAACGATGAAAAACACCAAACTGAGCAAACTTTGGGACTCGCTTCATTCTAGTTATTGGTTTTTGCCGACGATCTTTGCAGCAATCTCGTTTGCTCTTGCTTTCGCAATGCTGACGCTCGATCGAACAGGCTACTATGGAGCGATTGAAGAATGGGGCTGGATTTATACTGGCGGAGCGGATGGGGCGCGGGCAGTGCTTTCTGCCATCGCTGGTTCGATGATTACCGTTGCCGGTACTGTCTTCTCGATTACCATCGTAGCACTTCAGCTTGCTTCTTCTAATTTCGGTCCCCGACTGCTACGCAATTTTATGCAGGACACGGGTAATCAAGTCGTCCTCGGCACTTTTATTGGCACATTTGTCTACTGTTTGCTCGTACTGCGTATTATCCGGGGAGAGGGAGATGGATATAGCCAGTTTGTGCCGCAGCTCTCTGTTACAGTCGGCATCGTTTTCGCGCTCGCGAGTATCGGAGTGCTGATTTACTTTATCCATCATGCATCGACCATAATACAGGTATCTAACATCATCTCTGAAGTTAGTACAGAGCTAGATCGTGCTATCGATCGCCTTTTCCCAGAAAAGCTCGGACGTAGCTTGTCCAAATCCAACAACCAAGTTGCCCAAATACCAATCGATTTTGACTCCCAAGCTTGTCCGATTAAAGCTAATGGTAGCGGTTATTTACAAACAATCGATGACGAAAAATTGTTGAAGATTGCCTCCCAACATAAACTGCTGTTGCGTCTCAAATATCGACCGGGAAAATTTGTGGTCAATGGCAGCGAGCTAGTCTCGGTTTATCCTCGAGCAAGAGTCAATCGGAAACTTGTTAAGCAGATTAATGATACTTTTATTCTGGGCAAAGAACGAACAGAACAACAGGATATAGAGTTTCCGATCGCTCAGTTGGTGGAGATCGCCCTACGAGCAATTTCTCCTGCCGTCAACGATCCGTTTACAGCAATTAGATGTATCGACCGACTAGGCGACGGACTTTCCCGTCTAGCCCAAAGAGATTTCCCTTCTCCCTACCGCTATGATGACGATGACAACCTACGGGTCATTGCCGAACCAGTCACATTTGCTGGGTTAATCGATGTCGCTTTTAATCAGCTCAGACAGTATGGTAAAAGTGATGTGGCAGTAACCATCCGTTTACTCGAAGCGATCGCGATCGTTGCTGGTTATATTCACAACCAACAAGAGCGTACGGTGCTGCTGCGTCATGCGGAAAAGATCTGGCGCGATAGCCGCAGAGAAATATCAGAACAGTTAGATCTAAAGGATATTGAAGAGCGATACGAGGCAGTAATAAAAAAAGTAATGGAGTTTTGAGTTAACCTTACGTTTCTCGATTTTGACCAGACAATGCTTCAATCTCAGCACGCAAAGCTTTAATTTCATCACGCAGCATCTTTAGCGATTTGGCACCCGCTAGCTCGGCTTCGTCATTGTCGGCATCGCGACCGACAAAAAACGTGGCAAGGGCTGCCGTCACATAGCCAAACACGGCAAATGCATACAGCGCCAGCATAAAACAAAGCACTCGTCCTTCTGGAGTTTCGGGCCAGTATTGCGAACCCATCGTGCTCATCAGCATTGCTGTCCACCACAACGCTGTGCCATAGTCTTGGAGTCCTCCTGGAACATCTTTTTCAAAGGCATGCATTCCCGCCGCCCCAACCAACGAGATCGCTATTGTCAGCGCCATGACATAACCAAAGCCGCGACGATTCATACTAGCACCGAGAGCACGCATGCCGCGATTAGTTCGTATCATAATGCGAACTAAATTTAATCCGCGAGTCGCTCTTGCCGTATTTAGCAAGCGCACAAAGCGAGCTAGCCTGAAAATGCGTAACGCTGGTAATAATAAAGCAAGAACCGTCAGCCAGTTGCTTTTGAAATAAGCTATTTTGTGTGGAGCTAGGAAAAATTCGAGCGCGAAATCTAGGATAAAAGCCCCCCAAATAAGCGTGGCGAGTGCTTGCAGCAGTGGACTTAATCCCGCAGTTAATTCAACGACAAACAATATCAGCCAAACAAAAGCTAGTAGGAGCATTGGCAGATCCAGCCAATCTTCTAGCTGTTGTAAAATCTCCTCCCGTTCCCGATTGAGTGTTCGTTTTTCTGAGGCTTTCATTCTGTAACGCTCAAAAATTTGACATACTCCGCGACCTGAAGGTACGCGGATTCTAGGGTCAAACAACAACTGCTTCTACTGGAAGTCTTACATCGTCTAACCTAAGAGTCGATGCCCCAACTCTTTTGAGATTAAGGGCTGCGTTCAAATCCCTTTGAATACCTTTTTTATTGCAGCCTGGGCAATCCCAAAATCTGTCTTTCAGTTCTAATCTTTGGTTATAGTAGCCGCATTGAAAACAGGTACGGCTAGAGGGAGACCACCTATCAATGTAGTGGACTGTCTTTCCTTTTCTGTTAGCAACTACTTCTAAGATATCACCGCTTAAAAAAAGCAATACAGTGGTTGTAGATACTGGCAGCAGCATTTATAACTCGCTTTAAGTATCTATTTTTTCTAGACTCGTATAACTTGAATTTGTAGGTTTTCATTCAGCTCGACCAACTGTGTTAGAATTCATTCTAGTATGTTTGGTTGTCTAGGTCTACTAATCCTTACAGACGAGAGAAGCACAGTGTTTCAGGGATTTATATACATTTGGTCTTTAATACCGAAGAAAATGCTTTACACCCAAACATATAGCTGCCTTAAAAGAAATCTGCGAACGGGTAGCCAAGAGTATGAATTTTAAGTTGATAGAGCTAAACGGCGAAAGCGACCATATACATCTATTAATCGAGTTTCCACCGAAGTTATCTGTATCTCAGATAGTTAATTCTTTAAAAGGAGTGTCGAGTAGGATGCTGAGAAAGAAGTATCCAAATTTAAGACCCCATAAAGACCATTTATGGAGCCCTAGCTACTTTGCTATTAGTTGTGGGGGCGCGCCTCTAGAAAAGATTAAGGCGTATATTGAAAACCAATCAAAGCCGTCGTAGAACGTCGGGGCTTTAGACCCATTCCTGCGGTAAAAAGCGATCGCCCTTAAGAAATTGCGTCTGATTAATCTACCCAAGTAAGTAACTCCAAAGGAGTAATACCGTCAATTAAGTGAGTGCCAATCAAATTGACATTAGACAGTAATACAAAAATATCTAACGCTCGAATTACTCCTATTTATTTTCTAGCGCTCGAAATAGCCATTGAACCTGTAAGTTTAGCTATGAGCCAACGGCAAAACAAGAGAAAAAATATTTAATTTATTGATTGCGATGCAGACAGTTGACAGTATCGCGAGCAATGATGGCAGCTTCGTCTACTGGAATAACATAGACTGGAATTCTAGCATCTTCGGTGCTAATTTGTTCCTCCGTACCTTTTGCCTTGGCGTTGCATTCAGCATCGATGGTTAGTCCGCACCAGTCCATGCCCCTACAAATGCGATCGCGCACGATTGGTTGGTTTTCCCCAATACCGCCTCCGAAGACAACTGCATCTGTATCATCGAGAACTGCTAAGTAAGCACCAATGCACTTACGAACTCGATAGCAAAACATCTCGATCGCTAAAGCAGCACACTTATCTCCTTGACGTTCTGCCTCAATTAACTCCCGCATATCTGAAGAACGTCCCGACACTCCCAGTAACCCAGAACGCTTGTTCAGCCACTCTTCTACCGTCTCAGTATCAACTCCTTCCCGTTGAACCAAAAAACCCGGTAAAGAGGGGTCTATATCTCCGCAGCGGGTTCCCATCATCAATCCTTCCAATGGAGTGAAACCCATAGAAGTATCCACAGAGCGTCCATTGGCGATCGCCGTTGCCGAGCAACCGCTGCCTAATTGCAGCGTAATGATTTTTGTTTGCTCGACGGGTATATTGGTAATGGCAGCGTAACGTTCTAGCATGTAACGATGAGCCAGTCCGTGAAAACCGTATCGTCTAATCCGATACTTTGTCGCTAATTCTTGGTCGATGGCATACTGAGATGCTTTTTCTGGCAGAGTACAGTGAAAGGTCGTATCGAAAGTCGCTACCATGGGAATGCTAGAACCTAAAATCTCGCTGGTAGCACGGATAGCATTCAATGAAGGTGCATTATGAAGGGGAGCTAAGTCTGTAAGGTCATCGAGAGCGGCAATGACTTCTCGATCGATTAGAGTTGGTTCTCTAAAGCGATCGCCTCCGTGAACTACTCGATGCCCGACCGCTTGCAGTGCATCGGCTGATAAAAAGCCTATATCTTCTAGCCAGTCGAATACTAGTTTAATCGCCTCTTGATAGTCGGCTATTTGAATATCTTCTTGCAGCTTTTTATCATTCTTGGCAGCGAACTTTATTCCTCCCCAACTGCCGATACCCTCAACTTTACCCCGAGCGAGTTTTTGTTCTGGTTTGGGAAGCGCCCCTTCGTTGTCAATATCAATGACCTGAAATTTTAGCGTCGAGCTGCCGCAGTTAATTGCTAGAATTTGCATGAATTTATTGCCGTACGCCTTGGAAATAATTCTTCATACTAAGTTGCTTTTAAAAATATGATTTAGCCTCACGCAAAGACGCAAAGAAAAGGTAATTAGCTAATTGTTTGCGTTTTTTTGTTCTCTAAACCCTCTCTGGCGTGTTCTAGACGCAATTCTCCTTGGGGCGGTTGACGCAGTTCTTGGGGGGTTTGTTGACCGACAGAACCCTTGGCAATGGTAACTCCTCCATCTGCTAACCAAAGTGCTCCCGTAACATAGCTTGCTTCGTCACTAGCTAAGAAAGCGCAGACATTAGCTATTTCCTCTGGCGTACCTCGTCGAGCCATCGGTGTGGCTTCAATTAACATTTGCTCCATCTGGGCATTCATCGGACCGGTTTCTTTATGCGTCCAGGCAGTATCGATCGCTCCAGGACAGTAACAGTTAGCGCGAACTCCGTATTTGGCTTGCTCGACTGCAACTCCTTTAACAAAGGAATGCATCCAGCCTTTGGTGCCTCCATAGGGGGTATTCTGTGCCAATCCGTTAAAGCCTGCTTCCGAACCCGCACAGACAATGTTTCCCCTGGTTTTTTGCAGGTGCGGCAGGGCATATTTGGTCATCAGAAAGGCGGAACGGATGTTCATTCTAACTAATAGTTTGGTCAAAAACATCGACTGGGTATGATTGGGTTTCTGCCGCGGCTAAAAACACACCTGCATTATTTACCAAGATGTCCAACCGCCCATATTCTTCGACAGTTACGCGAACGCAATTTTGGGCATGAGTCTCTTCGGAGACATCACCCAGATAAGCAAGGGCTTCGCCGCCATACTGGCTAATTGCCAATGCTACCTCATGAACCGGATCTTCTGACAATCCGTTAACCATGACTCTGGCACCTTCTTTGGCAAACTTATGAGCGATCGCTTCACCAATACCAGTACCCGCACCAGTAACAATGGCTACTTTTCCTTGCAAACTTCTAGTCACGAGTCTCAATCTCCTCTTAGTTAACTTTCTTTTGAATAAAAATATTTAATTAATTCCGGTCGAGCGATCGACAAATTTTGCCTGCACTTTACTAATATTCAATCGATGTTGAACGAAAGTTTGATTATGCCGCTCGGATACAAAAAAACTTTGCATCCCAATCGTAGTCAAGCAGAATAATTTATTCCTCTAACAAACGATAGAAAGATTTGGCATCATGCTTCTGAACACAAAGAAAATATCTCAGATCGTGGACTGGTTTGCCACTGGACTATAACGAATTTATCACAGTCTTGTTTTACTTAAATATTCCACTAGAACCTCTTGAAACCATAAGTAGTTCAGCAAAAGTGTTTTCAACGTCACTAGTTTCGAGCGAACGTTTGGAACTATTTCTTAGGGATGATTCTAGTAAGTGGGAACAGTCTAAGAGCAGAGAAGTAATCGGTAAAGCAGTTTTGACACAAATTGATAAAAGCGTTGTTTTAAAATCAGTTTTGATAGGTGGAGATAATGATGATACTCGTATATTGAAGAGTGTCAATTTAAGTTTTGAATCAGGAAAAATCTATGGACTTGCGGGAAGAACGGGAAGTGGTAAATCCACATTATTAACATCAAGTCGGACAACCGTGGCGCAATACCTATTTATCTATACATCGCGATGGGGTAGATATAAGTCAAGAAATCTTCGGCGCGATCGCCTGTTTTGAGCATCAGACAGGTAATTTATCTTTAGCAGATATGGGAGAAAACCGCTATCCTTCCGAACCAATTTACGTCCCTCATCCCAACAATCCCGAACGAGGCTGGCTGCTGACAGTAGTTTATGACGGCAATACAGATAGTAGTGAAGTGAGAATCTACAAAAGTCGCGCTCTAGAAACCGAACCCATTTGTCGTTTGGGTTTACCTAGCGTTATTCCTCCTAGTTTTCATGGTACTTGGAAACCAAGCTAGAACATCATTGCGCAATGCAAAACTTAGAGATGAACTAGCAGATTAGATTTTTAGTAAAGTAATTTTGTTTTATTTAAAAATGGAAAAGATTTTTTCAACAACAGGAGTAATTCTCTGAACTAGTCTAAGTCGTTTTTGTCTGACAATAGGGTTCCAACCAAAGACAGAGGAAAACAGTTGTTTAATGAAATAAAAGGAAAAGGTAATTACTCTGTCGCTTGAGACAAGCAAGAATCATGATTAACCGCCAAACTATTTTTGCGACTGCTCGGCGCGAGCATTTCGCCATAACCAAAGGCAGGTTAAGCGACCTAATTAGCCATCTCAAAGAAGATATCGCTCGATTAAAAGAGTCAAAAGCGCAAGCTTTTTGGAGACGACGACTGTAGTTTTGCAAGGATTAAAGACCGCATATAACCATTACAAGCAAGCCGAGGAAGAAGTATAGCAGCACTAGAGAGTAAAGTGCAAGGGTGCAGAACAGCTCGACTGGCTGAAACAAGATAACTTATCACAGCTGTGTTGCCTCTAAAAAGCCTAAGAGCAAAAGTTCTAGTCGAGCAATTATCGGCTTTGCCTACACCTAGATCTGTCGCTCGAGAGGAACTCAATTATGAATTCAGCCAATTCTGAATCTCGCCCCATCATTATTATCGGTGCTGGCTCGGCGGGATTGACTGCCGCTATTTATGCAGCACGAGCTAATCTCAATCCATTGGTAATTCAGGGTCCAGAACCTGGAGGACAACTTTCTACAACTACGGATGTAGAAAACTATCCAGGTTTTGTAGAAGGAGTTCTCGGACCAGAACTGATGCAGATTTTTGAGGCACAAGCCGCTCGCTTCGGTACGGAAATACGTCGAGGAACAGTTACTTCTGTGGATTTATCCAAACAACCTTTTCGCCTTACTGTGGATGACAAGCAGACCTTACTGGCTAAAACAATAGTTGTAGCTACTGGTGCCAGTCCGAAAAAACTCGGTCTAGAAAATGAGCAAAAATTGACCGGTAAAGGAGTTTCTTACTGCGCTACCTGTGATGGGGCTTTTTTCAAAGACGAGGAGGTAGCTGTTGTGGGTGGCGGCGATACAGCAATGGAAGATGCTCTCTTTCTCACGCGCTTTGCTGCTCAAATTTACTTAATTCATCGTCGGGATAAATTAAGAGCTTCTCCAATCCTACAAGATCGCGCTTTTGCCAAAGAAAAAATTACCTTTATTTGGAACACAGAGGTAGAAAAAATCTTAGGAACCAATGAAGTTGAAGGGTTGATTCTTAGAAATGTTAGTACTGAAGAAAAGTCTGACTTAGCCGTCAAAGGTTTGTTTGTAGCGATTGGCTATCAACCCAATACCAATATTTTCCGAGAATGGCTAGAGATGGACGAACAAGGATATATCAAAACTCGTCCCGATTCTACTTACACCAATATTGCTGGCGTGTTTGCCTGTGGCGATGCTCGAGATCGCGTTTATCGACAAGCAATTACTGCTGCTGGAACGGGATGTATGGCGGCGATCGATGCCGAACGCTGGCTACAGTCTCAAGAGCAAGTCGTCATTACTACAGCTGATAAATGGGGCGATCTGGTCGAGAACAATAACTAATTTGATGATGAGTTAGAACGAGAAGAAAAGCAATGAATATTTTCCAAAAACTACAACAAAAATTTCAACATGTCTGGGAAGGAGTAGTAAGAATTTTTCAACCCAGCGATGATGATTACCCAGAGTCAGGGGTTCAACCTTATGAAGGCGAACCTGCTGAAGAGCAACAATAAATTACCGATTACAAGCATTTCAAGCTGTTGGAGGAATAACTAAATGAGTATTAATGATCGCTTGTGTCTCTGTTAACGATCCCTTCGTTATGGATGCCTGGGGTAAAGCCGAAAATGCCGACAATAAAGTCTTGATGCTGACTGACGGCGAAGGTGAATTTACCAAAGCAATGGGTATGGAAGCCGACTTAAAAGGAACAGGATTTGGCTTGCGATCGCAACGCTATGTTGCAATTGTCGAAGATGGTGTAGTCAAGCATCTCGCCGTAGACAAGATGGGAGAAGTGGAAGCGAGTACGGCGGGAAAGGTTTTGGAGAAATTGTAAGCTTTACTCTTTCGTGCCGATAACAGCATTACGACATGAGCAGAAAGAGTAGGGGAAAGAATTTTTATCCTAATTGCTAATTTCTAGCATCTCGGCTAGCGAATGACTGAAGATAACGATAGTTTTTAAACACCTGGCATTTCCTTATGCTCATCCTTGAAGTTTACCGTTACATACAAAATTCAAAATCAGGAGATAAAAAATCATGACTAACAATCCACTTTTGAAAATTAAAGAATACGGTCAGAGTATCTGGATGGATTATCTCGATCGCGATTTAATTGAGACGGGCGAACTCAAGAAGATGATCGAAACTCGCGGCTTGTGTGGCGTAACTTCAAATCCCAATATTTTCGACAAGGCGGTTACTGGTAGCAACCGCTATGACGCTGACATTGAAGCGGGAATTAAGGCGGGTAAGTCGATAAAAGAAATTTATGAATCGCTGATGTTTGAAGATATCCGCAATGCCTGCGATATCTTTCGCCCCGTTTACGAAAAAACTAACGGACTCGACGGCTATGTCAGTATCGAAGTCTCGCCTCACTTAGCACGGGATGCCCGAGGTACGATTGAGGAAGCATTGGGATTTTATCGCGCTATCGATCGCGACAACGTAATGATTAAAATTCCTGGAACTCCTGAAGGGTTTCCCGCCGTAGAACGAGTAATTGCCCAAGGAGTTAACGTTAATATTACCCTATTGTTTTCAGTTGAAAGTTACGAACACGCAGCTTGGGCATATATACGGGGTTTAGAAGACAGAGTAAAAAAAGGTCAACCAATTGATAAAATTGCTTCGGTTGCTAGTTTCTTCCTCAGCCGAATCGATACTAAAATTGACGCTCGCATCGATGAAAGACTCAAAAGTATTGGCACGGAAAATCTAAGTGAAGAAGCTCGCTTACAGAAAATTAAAGGCAAGGTAGCGATCGCCAATGCTAAAGTTGCCTACCAAAAATACAAGGAAATTATCGCTAGCGATCGCTGGCAAGCACTAGCAGAGAAAGGCGCGAATGTACAGCGACTCCTGTGGGCAAGCACTAGCACTAAAAATCCCAAGTACAGTGATGTGATGTACGTCAATGAGTTGATTGCTCCTAATACGGTCAACACCATGCCGCCGGAGACCATTGAAGCCTGTGCCGACCACTGCGAACCTGCTCCCAATCGGATCGAAACCGATCTTGAAGAAGCTTATCGCTTGCTCGAAAGTCTCAAAGACCCGGACATCAATATTGACTTGGACGAAGTGATGAGCGAACTCCTCGAAGAAGGAATTGCCAAATTCGTTCAGCCCTATGATTCGCTGATGCAATCCCTAGAAGATAAGGTCAAACAGCTATCCCTGGTTTAGTTCCTATCTAAAAACAGATTAAGCCAAGGTATCTATCTTAAGACTGAGGAATAGCTAGTTAGGGAATAGATAGGCTACTAACACCAGACAAACAATCTTGCACAAAAACAAAGATTGCATTTTTGCTTTTTAAAAATATCGTAAGTTCGCTCTATGCTTGACTTGTAGAAAAGAATGTCTAGTTTCAAATTTAACCAGCTTTTTTAAAACTAATCAAGTATTTCGATTGAGCGTTCTATTCTCCCTAAAAGAGCAAGATTAACAACATTAATCTGAATGAGTGTCAAATAAAGGAGGACAAAATGGTTCAACAAATGAAAAGAGATTCCAGCACGGGCACAGCGAACGAACAGTACGATTTAATTAGCATAATTTACCATTCCCTTCAGAGTGCTGCCGTATGCGAAATGTATATTCAAGATGCCGAGCAGTCTGGCGATCGCGAATTAACCGAGTTCTTTCAACAGGTCAAAGAACGAAGCTGCCAGCAAGCAGAGCAGGCAAAACAATTAATGGCACAAAGAATGGGACAGTAATAAGCTTTCAATCTCTAGAGAATCTCAAGGGACAAAAATAAAAGCAATTAATGATTCCTTTTATTGCTGTCCCTACTGCGTCAATGCCGCAGATAAGAGTGGATTACGCGTTTAGGCGAAGCCTAGTGCTGCAGCACAGTAATACTATACTCGTGCTTTCTTTAACACGCGCTCCTCATCCGCGAAATCGCGTTCTAAATATTTAGGTTGATCTTTCGCTTAAGTCTGAGGCAGTTAAGGGCATCTTCTTTAGTTTACTTTAGCGATCGCAGCCGAGATGCCTTATTTCTTAGTCAATGATGACTATAGGAGTAGTAAAAGGCATGGATGCTAACGAACTTTACAAACGTTTTACTGCTGGAGAGCGAAATTTTCAGAGTACAGACCTAACTGGCAAGGATTTAAGTGGAATCGATCTTAGTGAGATAGACCTGAAAGGGGCGATACTCAGAGGAGCAAATCTTCAGGGAACAAGGCTCAAGGGAGCTAATTTGAGTAAAGCAAATTTGAGTGAAGCCGATCTAAGTACAGCCAATCTTACAGGGACAAGCTTGTATGAAGCTATCCTGATAGGAGCCAACTTAAGTCGGGCACAACTCGACTTGGCTAGCCTACAGGCAGCCACTTTGACTGGTACAAATCTCCAAGAAGCAAATCTGATTCAGACAGATTTGAGCCAAGCCGACTTTAGCGATGCTAACTTGACAGGAGTAGACCTGAGTCAAGCAAAACTGCAGAGAACAAATTTCAGTCGAGCCAATCTCAAGCAAGCCGATCTGAGGACAGCAGTTTTCGATCGAGTAATTCTGAGTGATGCCACTATGCCTGACGGTTCAAAGTATTGTGCCAGTACTTAAAAGGAAAATTTGTGAACCAACCTTGAGAAGATCATGAGTTTGGCAATTCCAGAATCAGTTAAAATCTACTCTCAATTTATTCATCCCGTCGTGATGTGGATACTACTGGCAACAGCAATATATGCTCTGTATTTAGGGATAAAAATTCGACAAACTAGGAATGCTGAAGGTGAAACCAAGAAAGAACTGCTCAAGGGTCGCTATAACATCAGGCACTACCAAGTAGGTTCGGTTCTGTTAGCATTTATGGTTATCAGTCCAATCTTTGCCATGGCTATTACCTACATCAATAATGGCAAGCTCATTTTAAGTCCCCACTTGATTGTCGGTTTAACCACAGTCAGCCTCATTGCTAGCTCGGCTTCCCTAGCACCATTCATGCAAAAAGGTAATATGTGGGCGCGCAATATCCATTTCGCGCTCAATATTGGCGTTCTCGGACTATTTGCCTGGCAGGTGGTGACGGGGATTCAAATTGTACAGAAGATTATTAGCAAGCTATAGAGGATAAAAATGAAACACGATGAATTTATTGGACAAGTTCAACACCGTGCTGGTTTGGCTTCTCGTGGAGAAGCAGAAGTAGCAACTCGCGCTACTCTCGAAACCCTAGCCGAACGTTTAGCTGGGAATGAACCAGCAAATGCTGCTGCCCAACTTCCCAAGGGTATTGCTGGCTACCTAGAACATGCTTGGTCGGGAATGGGCGAACCTTTTTCTTTAGATGAATTCTTTAGGAGAGTCAGCCAGCGAGAGGAGGTAGACCTGCCAGATGCCGTCTATCACAGCCGCGTGGTCATCGAGGTCCTTCAAGAAGCCATCAGTCAGGGTGAGATTGAGGATATTCGCGCTCAATTGCCCGAGGAATATCTGCCATTGTTTGAGGCGGGGAGCGAAGGAAAAATGGAAGTTAATCGTTGAATTGAACGAGTTGTACCATGTTATTCCAAGATCGAATAGAAGCCGGTCAAAGGCTAGCGCAGAAATTAACAGCTCACGCCAATCGTCGGGATGTACTGGTGCTGGGATTACCTCGCGGTGGCGTTCCTGTAGCTTTTGAAGTCGCCAAAGCACTCAACGCGCCACTGGATGTTTTTCTGGTACGCAAACTGGGCGTTCCCGGTCATAAAGAGTTGGCGATGGGAGCAATCGCCAGTGGTGGCGTTCGCATCCTCAATGAGGAGATTGTCAAATCTCTGGGTTTATCCGAGGAAGAGATCGCTAGGGTTGCCGCCCAAGAACAGCGAGAGTTGGAACGTCGCGAACAAGTTTACCGAGGCGATCGCTTACCTCTAGAGGTAAGCGATCGCCTCGTAATTTTAGTCGATGACGGTTTGGCAACGGGTGCTACTATGCATGCTGCTGCCGTAGCCATCAGACAGCAGCACCCCAAACGAATTATTGCTGCCGTGCCAGTGTCTGCCCCCGAAACCTGCAATGAGTTCCAAGTTGAGGTAGACGAAATCATTTGTGCCGAAACGCCAAGACCGTTTTTTGCTGTCGGTCTCTGGTACAAAGAATTCTCGCAAACGAGCGATGCAGAAGTCCGCGACTTACTACAACGGGCTGCCGAGGCAGAAACTACTGCTTCGAAATAAGTAGATTGGGGAGGGATTCAATTAATGAAACAAACTAAAACGACTCAATTGACCGATGCCGTACGTCAAACTGCCCATCAACTTACAGGTGAGGCTAATGACTACGAGCCTTTGATAGACTCGATCGGCGATGCTCGTTTTGTGTTGATTGGTGAAGCCTCCCATGGAACTCATGAATTTTATCGAGAGCGCGCTGAGATTACTAAGCGACTAATCCAAGAGAAGGGCTTCACTACCGTAGCCGTCGAAGCGGACTGGCCGGATGCTTACCGCATTAACCGCTACGTTCGCGCTGCCAGCGATGACGCTGAAAGTATCGATGTTCTTGCCAATTTCCAACGTTTTCCGACCTGGATGTGGCGCAATGGGGACGTTCTCAATTTTATTGGTTGGCTGCGAGCTTATAATGATTCCCTATCTCCCAATGCTACCAAAGTTGGCTTTTACGGACTCGATCTCTATAGCTTGTATACCTCAATTGAGGCAGTCTTAGATTATCTCGACAAGATTGACCCAGAGGCAGCTAAACGTGCCCGCTACCGTTACTCTTGTTTCGACCACTTCGGCGAGGATACTCAGACTTATGGCTATGCTACTAGCTTCGGACTCAGCGAGCCATGCGAGGATGAGGTTGTCAACCAGCTCATCGAGCTACAACGGCACGCTGCCGATTATGCCCAACGGGACGGTCGCGTGCCAGAAGATGAGTTTTTCTATGTCGAGCAGAATGCGCGGCTGGTCAAAAATGCCGAGGAATATTATCGCTCCATGTTTGGCGGTCGAATTTCCTCGTGGAATTTGCGCGATCGCCACATGGCAGACACCCTCGATCGGCTCATCACTCACTTCGATAAACAGGGACAGCACACTAAGGTTGTAGTCTGGGAGCATAATTCTCATCTAGGGGACGCAAGAGCCACAGACATGGGAGCTGCTGGAGAATTTAACGTCGGTCAGTTGGTACGCCAACGTTACGATCGCAATGCCATTTTAATTGGCTTAACAACCTACACGGGAACCGTGACTGCCGCCTCAAGTTGGGGCGCGCCTGCCGAGCGCAAGAGGGTTCGTCCAGCATTGCCAGATAGTTATGAAGCAGTGTTTCACGAGACGGGTTTGCCGCGCTTTTTGCTAAATCTGCGAAGTGATAATCCCGCCGTGACAGGATTGCGTATGCCTCGATTAGAAAGAGCGATCGGAGTTATCTATCTTCCCCAAACGGAGCGAGTCAGTCATTATTTTCAGGCGCGCTTGCCCGACCAATTCGATGCTGTACTCCATTTTGACGAAACGCGAGCGGTCGAACCACTGGAACGCACACCTCAATGGGAAACAGGCGAAGCACCAGAAACATTTCCCTCTGGGCTATGAGAGTCAACTGATACCAATTCTTCAAAATCCTGCTACACATCAATCTCCATGCCGAAATTAATTTAGTTTTCATCTTTGTGTCAGAAAAGGATTAGACGATTTACATTGGTATTGTGTCAATACTACTCAGCTTTTGTATTTTTAACTCCGAATTTGGATTAAGAAAAGCCTAAAAGATAAGGGTTGAAGGGTTTTTCCTTAATCGACAAATATTAGGTATTGTGTTGATTGTGCTTAGTGTTTGCCAGTTCTTTCTTTTGAAGCTACTATTGAGTCAAAATTTCTATACATTTCCTAATAAAACTTTATTTTTTAAACAATGAATTCTCTAATTATTATTATTACTATTATTTCTATTACTATTGGTATTTTTATAGGGGCATTAATAGTTTGGTTTATCTATTTTTGGAGACGAAGAGAAATTGTCGATAGCTTGGTAAAGCCAGAAGATGTAATTGGTTTATCTGGTACGGTCGAGATTCCTTTTGATACTAATAGCAAAGGAAAAGTGCGAGTTAATATTAAAGGATCTATAGTGGATTTAGTTTCTTTAACTGACGAATCGCGGCAATTCGAGCAAGGCGATCGCATTTTTATTATTCAAGTAAAAGGTAACAAGGTTTGGGTGGTGGGGGAAGATTCTATTTCTCAATATAATCACTGGATAATTAACAATGAATAATCCACAATTGACAATTAATTTTACAGCAGTAAAGGGGCGAGAAACTATTGTTGCTCAGATTCCCCAAAGCCAATCGTCCAAAGAGAATTTTCACGGGTTACTATACACTAACTTATTGATTGCTTTAGGAATATTTGGGATTATCTCCTTAATTTTGTTCCTTAATTCCTTTTTATGTATTTGCAAGCCTAACGAAGTAGTAATTCTTTCCGGCAGAAAAAGAAAAACTAAAGGCGGACAAGAAATTGGTTATCGGGTATTAACCGGAGGCAGAGGAATTCGCATTCCTATTTTAGAGACAATCAAACGCATTGATGTTACTACTATGCCCGTACCAGTAAAAGTAACTAACGCCTACTCAAAAGGAGGAACTCCTCTTAATATTCAAGCGATCGCTAATGTCAAAATTTCTAGCAATCCAGATGTAGTGGGTAATGCGATCGAAAGATTTTTAGATCGGGATAAATCGGAAATTATTAGAGTGGCAAGAGAAACTCTAGAAGGTAATCTCAGAGGAGTTGTGGCAACTCTTACTCCAGAACAACTCAATGAAAATCGCCTGCAATTTTCCGAACGTATTGCTTTTGATGTCAGCCGAGATCTCAATAAATTGGGATTACAACTAGACACTCTTAAAATCCAAAATATTTCCGATGATGTAGACTATCTTAATTCTCTTGGTCGCCGTCAAATTGCTTTAGTAATTAAAGAAGCAGAAATTGCTGAATCTAATGCTCTTAGCGAAGCAGAACAAATAGAAGCCCAGTGCGAAGAACAAGCAGAAGTGGCTAAAACTCAAGAGCAAATTATCATTCAAGATAAAGAAAACGAACTACGTAAAATTAAAGCAGAATTAGAACAAAAAGCCCGTTCGGAAGAAGAACGCACCGTCGCAGCAGCCCGAGAAGCTACAGCCAAAGCCCAACAACAACTACAAGCAGTTAGGGCGCAATTAGAACGTCTCCGTTTAGAAGCCGAACAAGTACTGCCTGCTGAAGCCCAAAAACATGCCAAAGAACTTCTGGCTAGAGGAGAAGCAGCAATATTTAAAGAAAACGCCGAAGCTTACGCTTTAGCGAACGAAATGCTGTCACAAGTATGGAAAGAAACGGGTAAAGATGCCAAAGAATTGTTCTTAATTCAGCAAATCGAAACTGTATTGCAAGAAGCCGTACAAATACCAGGCAAACTGCAATTAGAGAAAGTCAATGTAATCGATAATGGCGACGGTAAATCTGTAGCTAGTTTAGTTAACGTCTACCCTGAAATTGTTGTTCAGTTCCTCAATAGTATTAATAAAACCCTTGGTATTGATGTAATTGGTACGCTTAATCCCCCACGGTAAGGGCAGTGCTGCCTTCGCTTCGCTGCGCCTACGGCGAGCAGCAGTGCAAAGAGGGCGCGAACTGCCCTTACATGAATTACTACAAGGTGAGGTAATGATGGCTTACGACATAGATAAAGAATACGATTTGTGGTTACAAGAACAAGCTAATTACCTGCGCGATCGCGCCTTTGACAAATTAGACATTGAAAATTTAATTGAGGAATTGGAAGCCTTGGTAAGAGGAGAAAAAAGTGCAGTAGAAAGCTTAGTATATCAAATATTTCTTCATTTATTGCTCATCAATTACTGGTACGAAGAATCAGAGTGGAATCGCAATCATTGGGCATCAGAAATAACAGGTTTTAGACTTCAACTAAACAATAAATTAACCACAAATTTAAAAAATCATGTCTTAAATCGTCTTGATGAGCTTTATCAAAAAGCGCGTCAAGCAGCTATTAACAAGACTAAAAGTAGCGTCAAAAGCGATCGTTTTCCCTTAGAGCGTGTTTACGATCTCGATAATCTTATTGATGACAATTTTTTTGGCAAAAATTTCGATTAGCCAGAATCTAGCAATTATCGGTTATGTGAAGTACACTTTGATAGGTTAAAAAATAGCTAATGACAAATGACTAATGACTAATGACTAATGACAAAGGACTAAAACAATGGAAATTATCACCCTTTTTCTCGCAATTTTTGGTTTAGGTACTGGTGCCGGCTGGTTGATGATTCGCAACCTTTACTACATCTGTCAGCCAAGTGAAATTTTGATCTTTGCTGGCACGAAAACCCGAACTTTTGACGGAAAGGAAGTGGGATATCGTTTAGTTAAAGGCGGCAGCAGCATTAAAGTACCAATGCTTGAAGAAGCTTTTCGTATGGATTTAACTAATATGATTATCGAGCTAAAAGTAGCTAATGCCTACTCCAAAGGCGGAATACCTCTTACAGTAGAAGGAGTAGCTAATATTAAGATTGCCGGAGAAGAACCGACTATTCACAATGCCATCGAGCGTTTATTGGGGAAAAGTCGCAAACAAATCGAACAGTTAGCTAAAGAAACTCTAGAAGGTAATCTGCGAGGAGTGTTAGCTAGTCTCACTCCCGAACAAGTAAATGAAGATAAAATTGCCTTTGCGAAAAGTTTGCTCGAAGAAGCAGAAGATGACTTGGAAAAACTGGGACTAGTTTTAGATAACTTGCAAATTCAAAATATTTCTGACGAGGTTAATTATCTCAATTCCCTCGGGCGCAAACAACGAGCCGAACTGCTAAGGGATGCCCGTATTGCCGAAGCTACTGCTAAAGCAGAATCTACGATTAAAGCTTCAGAAAATAAAAAAATTACTTCTCTCAGACAAATTGGGAGAGATTTGGAAATAGCTAAAGCTGAAGCTGAAAAAAGAATTCGCGATGCCATTACTAAAAGAGAAGCCCTAGTTGCCGAAGCCGAAGCCCAAGTAATCGCAGCAATTGCCAAAGCTGAAGCCGAAGTTGCCGTACAAACCGAAAGAATTAAACAAATTCAACAACAATTACAAGCCGATGTAGTCGCCCCAGCAGAGGCAGAATGTAAACAAGCGATCGCCAAAGCGAAAGGAGATGCTGCTAGTATCATTGAAGATGGTAAAGCTCAAGCTGAAGGTACTAAGCGTTTAGCCGAGTCTTGGAAAGTAGCAGGAGATAATGCCAGAGAAATTTTCCTCTTCCAAAAACTCGAAACCCTGATGAAAATGATGGCTGCTGGGGTACCAGAAATAGAAGTAGAAAGCGTTACTGTGGTTAATGGCAGAGATGGTAACAGTGTCACTAAGATAGCTGCTTTTATGGAACAATTACGTCAGACTACAGGGCTGGATGTAGCGCAAATTGCCCATAATCTATCGGCAAATAATTCAATTAAAAAGATCGAAACTACAATAGAACCACAAAAACTTGACGGACAACAATGATTGCCAGTACCATTCCCTGGGATTCTATACGGGAAAATATCTTATTCGATCCAGCTAAAAACAACAAGAAATAAAGAGCGATCGCCCGTGCTGGTTCTCAAAAAAATAAGAAAAGCGCGATCGTAGATAAAATTTTAGCTCCGTGAGCGGGAAGCCTCACGCTTATCCGCTAGGAAAGCGTTGAGAGAGGTTCGCTCCGCGTCGAGAGCGAACTTCTCACTAAGTGCCCAACATCTGTGATAATAGAGCAAATAAGTTTT